>NZ_JADFFM010000001.1:1529344-1835213 GCF_015221995.1 Mucilaginibacter boryungensis | reverse complement strand
CAAATGGCGAAAATAACTACGCCTTAGCTGCCTAATTTAGAATTAGCATAGCTTTTGTCCCGCCGGTTTTGCGTTTCAATGGATCGGCAACCGGGGCATCGAAAATTGAAACTGGCTTGTTGACGGTGTTATAAACAGGCGAGATAAAACACCTAAGGATAACAGTACAGGCAAGCGACTGGCCTTCTGCTATCCCGACAATTAAACAGAAGCTAAGTATGTAGAAAGCTTACCTTATACCATGTTTGGACGAGGGTTCGAATCCCTCCGGCTCCACTAAAAGCCCTCAGATTTATTTCTGTGGGCTTTTTGCTTTATTATATACGGGTTGAGCAACCCCCACTATGTTATCGTACCATCGTAAGGAAGGTTAACAATTTTAGATGTATTGTTTTATAAAAATAGATACATTTACTGTGAATTACCTTAGCGCATGTACAAGTTGTTTTTACTTAAGATTAACCTGGCTCTCACTCTCCTTCTACTTTTTGTTTGTGCAAACCTAAAAGCCCAGGACAATCCAATAAAACAAGCGTTTGAATTTCCAACTAAAGAGATATACGACCTGCATGTAGACAAACATGGCTTTTTATGGATAGCCAGCGACCTTGGCGTGGCCCGTTACGATGGGATCAACTGCGTTCATTTTAGCAATCCGCGGCAAATTTCTTTAGGGTGCACCAATTTGCTGGAGGACAACTACGGCCGTATATGGTTCAATAACTTTAACGGGCAGATCTTTTATATCGAACATGAGACCGTTACGCTACTTGAGAGTTATAAGTTTAACAACGAGCGCAATTTCCCCCGGATGGTACTGTTTCACGACCAGCTTTTGGCCACATCAGACAAAGGCCTTTTTGTGCTAAATACCAAAAATTTAACCGGAACATACATAAGCAATAATACTTATACATCGAGCCTGGCCGTGTTAAAAAATCAGGTATTGGTTCATGGCGATAAAGTCTGGTATTGCTATAACGAAGCAGCAGGCCTAAAAAAACTATCTTATGCCGGAGACGAGGAAATTAACGGTAATGTTTACCTGCTGACTAAAAATACTTACCGTGATACCGTTTACATGATGGTTAATCCTGCGGGTATAGTTAAGAAACTGATGGTGCTAAACGACACCCTAAAGCAAGTTGATCAAATAGCGTTTGGCAGATTCATCAATACTATCTCCATCACTCCAAATAACCAATGGATAAACACTAACGATTGTAGCTACTCGTTAAAAACCGGCGAAAAAGTACAAGGGTATAATTTATCGGCCATAGTAAATGACCTTGAGGGTAATACCTGGTTTAGCAGTTTATATTATGGCCTGTTAATACAATACAAAAAAGACATAGCCGGTAAAACAATAATCCCAGAGTTAGATAATGGCGACCTGGTCATAAGTATCAGAAACTATAAAGACAAGCTATTAGTTGGCACCCAAAAAGGCTTCCTTATCCTTTATGACCCCGTTTCAAAAAACACCGTTTTTAAAATTAAAGTATCGCCTACCGCGGGATCAATAAATTACATTGCTGCTATAAATGCTGATGAATATATCTTAGCGTCCTCGGTTGCTACCTATAAAATAAATATACCTACCAAAAAGGTTACAGAGTTAGTTAACATTAAAACAGTGAAGCAGCTATGCTATGATGAAAAAGCAATTTACATAGCATCAACAAGTGGGCTGTTTGTGATACCGCACGAAAGATCTGACCGGGTTAATCAGCAGATCATGAACGCTTTTGGCCACGTATTTAAATACAGCGCAATTGACAATTATTTTTACCTGAGGTTACGATGCCGTACAATTGCTTATTTTCCGAACCAGGCTTCTCTGTTTGTGTCCATTAAAAACAGCTTATTTAAAATCGACAAAAATGGCATGAAACCTTTTTTGTTTAATAACGATCAGGTTTACGCTGCCTCCTTGGTTTACCTAAATAACCGGCTTTATATCGGCACTATTAGTAATGGCATGTTAGTGGTGGAAAAGGATAGCGTAAAACGCATTTCTGTTCAAAACGGTCTTTTTTCAAAGTCGATATTCAAGATCAAACCTATTGATAAGAATTTATGGATACTTGGCTCGGGGCCGTTACAACTGTTTAATACGCAACAAAAGGTCTTAGTTGACAACTACGAGTTCCCCGATCGCAGCGCATCGCAGGTATTCGATCTTGAGGGCGCAAATCAAATGATATATTTAGCTACTTCATCCGGATTGGAAAATTTCCCGCTTGTAAAAAATGCCGGGGATAAACGATTGAAAAACTACTTGTTGTATATTAAAGTAAATAATAAAATAGTAACCAAAAACAGCAAACTCAAATTAGCTTACGAGGAAAATAATGTACTTTTTAATATTGGCATACCGGCCTATTTGAAAGCCAGGGACATTTACATAAAATATTGCCTGGCAACTAAAACAGACAGCACCTGGTTAACAACCGAGCCCGGCGAACGGACCATCCATTTCTCTTCATTAATGCCCGGAAACTATACATTCAAAGCAATTGCCGTTGACCCAAGGTTAGGTGTGGCAGATACTATGATCAGCTATAGTTTTAGTATAGACAGGCCCTGGTGGGGCAGCACAATTTTTAAAATAATGTTAGCCCTGCTATTCTTGCTTATTATTTTATATGGTTATGCAATTATGCTGCGTAAAAGAATGGCATTGAAAAAGGCATTTGATACCCAACAACAGCTAATCCTGGCCGAAAGGCAACGGATAAGTTCTGAAATGCACGACGATATTGGGTCGGGGGTATTTACCATTCAATCGTTAGCTAATAAGGCCAGCAAAGCCGGGAATGCAAGCCCGGAAATAGATCAGATAAAAAACCAGGTGAATGAATTATCGGCAAAAATACGTGAAGTTATCTGGAGCACCCACGTGGGTAACGATAACCTGGAAATGCTGATCTATTACATTTACGCCCAGATACACCAGTTATTTGAATACCTTGAGATAAAACTTGTTTCTGAGATGCCTGATGATATCCCTGATCTGAAAATCACAGTACAAAGCCGCAGGACCGTCTATCTTTTAGTAAAGGAAATAGTACATAACGCCATTAAACACTCAAAAGCAACCACTATAGGGCTAAAAATGTTTACAGACGAGCAAGCGCTTTATATCTCTGTTTATGATAATGGTATAGGCATAAACCCCGATAACCAAATATCGAAAGGAAGCGCTAACGGGATGGGGCTTGGAAACATCCGGTCACGAATTGAAAAATTAAACGGCCATCTCTCTATTGAAAATAATAACGGTGCGCATATTAACATTAAGATACCGCTTAACGCGTTAAGGGTTAGTGAATTTGATAAAAACCTAACCAAATGGCAGTTATTTATTACAAAGCTTTTAAAAATACCTGCAGAAACACAGGAGGGTAAATAAAAACCAAACTCCGATCTTCATCGCTGCGGTGTTTATATGCCCAGCGAAACTCTAAATACGTTTACCGACATGGGCTCCAGATTACTTAGTATTTTGCCTGAAGCTATATTACCGCTACGCTGTACAGGAGATATTTTAGTGGGGGCATCCAGCGTATTATAAGTGAATTTATCTGCGGATGATAAAGTTACCAAACTATATGTTTTTTTTGGTTTGACTTTGCCCTGTAAATCAAATTCAACTGCTTGTGCTTTGGCTGATGTATTCACTATTTTAATAATCAACTGATGCATATCTGCATCAATTGATGCGCTGGAATACAGGCTGTCTTTGCCTGCTATAATATTGCCATTCATTTTTATGGGGATAACATGAGTACCCTTGTTGGTTGAATATAGTTGCTGTACATAATAATTGGGTGTACCAACCGACCGCAGGTTATCAAACCATATTAAATCGGGGCGCCATTGCCAGGCATCAACGTGGGCCAGCAGCGGCGCGTATGAAGCCATTTGCACCACATCGGCATTGCGTTCCAGCCCTGTCATAAAAGCAGCTTCGGCCAGTGCGCTTATCCAGGTATTTTTATATTCTGCATCATTATTTTTAGTATCCTTAATATGCGCGGCATATTCGCCGGCAAATATTTTAGGGCCTTTCCGGTCATAGTTATCATAACGCGATGCGTTATTCATAAACCACTCAGGGGCCTGGTAGTAGTGTTCATCTAAAAAATCGGCTTTTTCTTTGGTTAATTCAGCGTGCAGATAATCAAATCTTTTTCCCTCCGGTGATGGCCCCGAACTTGTGATGAGCTTAATGCCAGGATATTTTGCTTTCAGCGTTTTTGCAAACAGCTTATACCTGTCTAAATATTGTTCGTCCCATTGCTCGTTACCAACGCCCATCATTTTCAGGTTAAACGGTTTAGGGTGCCCCATGGCCGCACGCAAGCCGCCCCATTTAGTGCTTGTCGCACCATTGGCAAATTCAACCAGGTCAAGCGCATCTTGTATAAAGGGATCGATTTGGTCAAGCGGTACTACCTCGCCGGTATTATATTGGCAAGCCATACCGCAATTTAATATGGGTAACGGTTCGGCGCCAATATCTTCAGCTAATTGAAAATATTCGAAAAAGCCTAATCCATACGATTGAAAATAATCGGGTGCCGACCGATTGGCAAACTCCGTGTTCCACCGGTTAATGATCAATTCCCGGTCGCCAATATCGCCAACTGTTTTTTTCCACTGATAACGGTTAGCCAGGTCACGTCCTTCCACAATACATCCCCCGGGGAAGCGCATAAAACCAGGTTTCAATGCCGCCAGTTTTTCAGCCAAATCAGCACGTAAGCCATTAGGCCGACCTTTGTACGTATCTTGCGGGAACAGCGAGGCCATATCTACATCCACTGTCCCAGGGCCTTCAAAATAAACATTTAAATGCGCTTTGGCATCTGTAGCGGTGCAGATGAAAGATGCGGTGTATTTTGCCCATTCGCCAGTGAAATTGTTTAATTCTGCCTTTCCAATTAGTTTGTTGTCCACCCCGATGGCTTCTATCCTAATCTTTAAATTGCCGCTTTGCTTGCGAGCAAGTATGGAGAAATTATATTTTTTATCTTTTAACAAACCCATTCCACGAAACCCCTCGTTAGCAAGCCCATAAGCCCCCGCCTGTGTTTTTACTGTTATTCTTGCAAAACGCGGATTGTTGGCATTAGCTTCGCCCCTGTTAATAATTAATGTGTTGCCTGCACCGCCGTTTGCAGTTATTTCTTTCCAGCCCATTAATGGCTTGGTAAACTCGAACGAACGATTTTTAATTAGCTCGGCATATAAACCGCCATCTGCCGAAAAGTTAATATCTTCAAAAAATATCCCCCACATGGCTTTAGGTATGGCCGGCCCCTTTGTATCGGTTAATACTGTTAGTTTTTTAGCCTGCTGAGAAAATGCGCTAAAGCCGTAAAAAGAAAACAATACTATTGACAGACAGATAAAATATTTTTTCATGAAGATTAGAATTGATCGGTTTATCAGACATATTAAATGTCATTAAGACAAATATATAAAACCGCATGGTATTTTGTACAACTAATCCTCATGGATATATAATATAGCAGCAAATTAGCTCATAATTATAAATTATCCTTTAATACATTGGTTAAGTATTTATCTTTAAGGCATTATTTAGGATAGACACACTTATAAGATAGATGCCCATTTTAAGCATTTGCAAAATTGTCACCCCCACCCCAAAATTAACTGCAGGCAGGCTAAAGACTTTGCTTATAATAATATTTTTGCTTGTTTGTTACCATAATAGTTTTTCAACAGTTCCTATTACAACCGATACTACAAGTATTGAAACCTATAACAAGCTGGTTAGCCGCTATCGATACGATAAACCCGATTCTGCCGTGTTTTTTGCCCAAAAAGGCTTAGAACAAGCTATAAAACAGAAAAACATAAATGGCCAGGCCTTGATGCTGAACCAACTGGGTATGATAGATGACAATGTAGGCCGCTACGATGAATCGCATAAAAAATACCAGCAAGCCTTAAACTTGTATCAGCAAACAGCTAATGCAAAAGGCATGTCGGCCGAAAATATAAGGTTAGGTGTTGTTGAAATGCGTAAAGGGGTATATGATAAAGCTATTGGTTATTTTCTGGAAGCTTTAAAAATCAGTGAAAAAAGCAATAACATTTCGGGCGAAATGGAAGCCAACCTTACGTTGGGCGAGGCTTACGCCCGGCAAAAGCAATTTGATATTGCTTTGAAATACTTCCATATAGCTGAAAGTTTAAACTCGAAACTGCCTTTTTCCAATTTAACATTAAACATGTATGTTGATTTTGGCTCCATCTACCGTGAAATGTCACGATTTGATGAAGCTAAAAAATACCTGAATAAAGGCCTGCCCCTTAGCAGGGTACCCCAGTATCAGGGTTTAAATATTACGTTAACCACTACCCTTGCATCGGTTTACGCTAAACAGGGCAATAAAGCAAAATCAATTGAATTGCAAAAAGCAGCACTTGAAAAAGCCCGGAAGATAAACAATTACATAAGGCAGGTACAAATACTAAGCGCGCTTGCTGCTACTTACGGAAAAGATAATGCAACAAACGCCCTTTTTTACTATCAACAAGCTATTGACCTGGCCCAGAGCAAGGACGATCATAAATTGGTGATTGAAAGTTTGAATAGTATGGCTGAATTATATACTTCCCAAACAAATTATAAAGCAGCCTTAGCAGCTAAGAGTAAGCAGTACGATTTGGCAGACAAATACTTTTATAAAGAAATGTCTAAACAGATAGCCAGCTTGCAAGCGGCTTACGAACTTAATCAATCCAAGGCTAAGGTGCAGGAATTGAGCTTTAAAAATAAACAGCAGGATTTAGAGCGCAAGGCAATACTATATGTAATGGTTGCCGCTATCCTGTTGCTATTAGTAGTCGGCTTTTTCTTTTACAAAACCCGGCATCTTAACAGCCTTCTTAACAAAACCAACCAAAGCCTGCAGGAAGCGAACCAGGTTAAGGATAAATTATTTTCAGTGTTAGGGCACGATCTGCGCTCGCCGTTTGTATCAGTAATTAACCTGGTGGAATTTATTGATGATGACGACATTAACTCTCAACAGCGCAAAGAGCTATTAGGACAATTGGAGGATACCAGCAAAGCATCATTAGAAACGTTAAATAACTTGCTTAAATGGGGCGAAATGCAAATAAAAGGTATACGTCTTAATCAAACAGCTTTTAAAGCGAAACCGATTATCAATCGAAATATAGCTATGCTTTTAGATTCGGCAAAACACAAAGCTATTACTATTAATAATTCAGTTGATGATGAGATAGCTGTTTTTGCTGATGCAGATCATTTTGACTTTGTGATACGGAACCTGATATCTAATGCTATAAAATTCAGTTACGTTAATGGCGTTATTGACATTAGCGCGGAAAAGGATCACCCTAACGGCAAAATTACAATAAAGGTTAAGGACAGTGGTGTAGGCATCCCTGCGGATCAGCTCGACCTGATATTTAATATCCATAATATTAGTACCACAGGCACCAACAACGAGAAAGGTACCAGTCTTGGCTTATTACTTTGCAAGGAATTTATTGAACTAAATGGCGGCGAAATAAAAGTTGAAAGTGAGGCCGGCAGAGGTTCAATCTTTTCAATTAGTCTTAATAGCATTTAGCATATATATATTTAAGTTTCCCGGGCTTAATGTTTTTTTAATATTCACATATTAAAAATTTAATATTATTTTTTCATAGCAGGTAAAACAATATTGAAAAATATTGTTTATATATTGTTGTTGGAAATATTAGTAAACCTGTAAACTTAAAATTAAATGAAAAAAGTATTACTTATGCTTACTGCTATAACTATGCTTTTTGAGAGCTGTGCTGTAAACAAACCAATTACTGATGATGCCGCCATATTAAATATTCATCAGCAGCCATATATTGTATTTGGCATAGGTAACTGGAGGCCTGGATATTCAATACTTACATTAACGGATGCCAGCCATCAATATTTTACATTAAAAACAGTAGATAATCCCTCTCTAAAAATAGGTGATGTTTACCAGCCGCAATTAATAAGCCAGTCTAATTAAAGCTGAACTGTGGTCTATTGTCGCTACAGGGTAATCTGGTTGGTTATATTTTATACTCCTAAATTCTTTCATAAGTTCCTTATTGCATTAGCTTTGTCATGGCTCACTATCTTTGTTCTTAACAGAAAAATATAGATAGGCTATAATTAGCTATAAATGAAGCGAATTTTACCTGTAATTGTTATCTCTCAATTCTTTTGTACTTCGTTATGGTTTGCTGGTAATGCTATTATGGCCAATATTATCCGCCAATTTCACATTGTTCCAGCTTATTTAGCTTACCTCACCAGTATTGTACAATCTGGCTTTATTTGTGGCACGCTGGTTTTTGCATTATTGAGTATTGCGGATAGGTTTTCGCCTTCGCGGGTGTTTTTTGCCTGTGCCATAATCGCGGCAGGGATAAACTTAACTATCAGTATCAATGGCATCAATCTGTCCGGGTTAATTACCTGTCGTTTTTTAACCGGATTTTTCCTTGCGGGGATATATCCCGTAGGGATGAAAATAGCATCCGACCATTACCAGCAGGGATTAGGTAAATCGCTGGGGTTTTTAGTTGGTGCTTTAGTGTTAGGCACAGCCTTCCCGCACTTTTTAAAAAGCATGACTAACGGCTTACCCTGGAAGTATGTCATCTTCTCTACCTCGCTCCTCTCCGCATTGGGTGGTACAGCTATGGTGTTGTTAGTCCCGGACGGCCCTAACCGTAAGCCGGGCCAGAAACTAAACCTGGCAGCTTGCTTAACGGGTTTCCGCAAACCGCAATTCAGGGCTGCGGCATTTGGCTACTTTGGGCATATGTGGGAACTGTATGCCTTTTGGGTATTTGTGCCGGTGATACTGGCGGCTTATAATGCCCGCTACCCGCTGGCCGATTTAAATGTCCCCCTACTATCGTTCGCCATTATTGCTTCAGGGAGTTTATCGTGCGTTTTTAGCGGGGTAATCTCGCAAAGTTTAGGGGCCAAGAGGACTGCAACCATCGCGTTAAGCATATCGTGTGTATGTTGCCTTGTTTCACCTTTGCTGTTGTTCAGCAGTTCGCCAATTGTGCTGATCATCTTCCTGTTCATTTGGGGGCTGGCTGTAATTGCCGATTCGCCTATGTTCTCTACCCTGGTAGCCCAAAACGCGCCTGCCGAAACCAAAGGCACGGCGTTGACCATTGTAAATTGCATCGGTTTTGCTGTCACAATTGGAAGCATACAGCTGATCAACGCGTTACGCACTACAACCAATGCGCAATATATTTACATACTGCTGGCTATTGGGCCGGTGTTGGGTTTATTGGCGCTGACGCGCGGGAAATAATAAAACCTCGGGTTATACCAATCCTACTCCACCCGCCTTTTCCCGAAACTATAAATCAAATAAAACAGTGACGGCAATATCAGCAAACTACCTACCAACAGAGCAATACCTAACGAAGTAATGGTTTTATCGGGCCCTTCCTGCTGGATCAGTGACAGGTGGCCGCCATCTTTAAACAACACAATATTTGGGTAGTGACTGTAGGTTACGGCGATCAGCAACATCATGATCATCGCTCCCGCCAACGACCGCATCAACGGGACTTTGTCTTTGTAAACAGCTACCCACAACAACACAAACGCGGGTACCGAGCAACTGATGGTAGCCAGGCTTATCCAGTTACCGAACAGCCAAGTTGTCAGCGGGATATTATCCTGGTGCGCCGACCAAAAGATGATGATGATCCACACCGTCAGGGCTGTATTCATAATTTTCGCCTTGCGGATGTAGTAGGCTTTGGTGTCGATTTCTTTCACCTCGCCAATTAAATAGATAGCTGCAAGGAAACCGCACAGGCATACCGTAAAGAAACCCACGGCTACCGAAAACCAGTTATACCAATCGTACACATAAACATCCAGGAAATTGGTGCCTTGCGTATCTATTTTACGCGATACAGCGCTGCCGGCAATGATGCCCAAAAACAAAGGCGTAATAAAGCTGCTGTACACGTAAATGCGGTTATAGATATTCTGCATCCTGTCCTTCACCGCATCGTAATTGCGGAAGGCGAAGGCCGTACCGCGGGCAATAATACCCATCAGCATCACCACCAGTGGGATATGCAGGTAAGTGGAAACGGTGGTATAAACATCGGGGAAACCCACAAACAAAATTACAATGGCAATAATAACCCACATGTGATTAGCCTCCCAAATGGGGCCAATGGCCTGGTACGATGTTTTCCGCACCTGCGATTTATTGGTCTCCCGGGCAAACAACTCCAGTATCCCCGCGCCAAAATCGGCGCCGCCCATCAGCAGGTAGATCAGCAATGACACCCACAAAAAACCGATAACAATATACAACATCATGCGTGGGCGGGTTTAGCGGGTTCAACATCATATAATACGGGCACCATCTTTATTTGCCGGTTCAGCAAAAATATTACGGCCAGCGCCAGCGTAAAATACACGGCGGTGAACAGGTAGAACGAATAAGCGATACCCGGCATCGGCGTCACAGCATCGGCAGTGCGCATAACGCCCTGGATGATCCACGGCTGGCGGCCAACCTCGGTAACCGTCCACCCGGCCTCGACCGCCAGGAAACCCAGCGGTGTGGCCGCTACAAATATTTTCAGGAACCAGGCTTTAGTTAGCCAGTCGCGCTTTTTAAAGATAGCGAACAGGTACAACAGCCCCACGCCCATCATCAGCATGCCCAGCGCCACCATAATTTGAAAAGCATAATGCGTAACGCTTACCGGTGGCTGGTTTTGCACGGGTATCTTGTCCAGGCCTTTTACCGTTGAATCGGTAGTACCATGTATCATAAAGCTGAGCATGCCCGGCAATTTCACCGCGTAGTTTACCTGTTTGTTTTTCACATCGGGTACCCCGCCGATGATCAGCGCGGCGTTTTTCTCGGTATTAAAGTGCGCTTCCATGGCCGCCAGTTTAGCGGGCTGTGTACGCGCCACAAACTTGGCCGATATATCGCCACTGACAGGCTGTAACAATGCCGCCACGACGCCGAAAATGGCCGCTATTTTAAAAGATGTAGCGTGGAAGCCTACGTTGGTTTTGCGCAGTATCATCAGCGCGTGTATGCCTGCTACCGCGAATCCTGTGGCGGCAAAGGCGGCGATAGTCATATGCAGCGATTGTGAGAACCAGCCCCGGTTAAACATGGCTTTGATAGGGTCGATATTAATGTATTGGCCGTTCACGTAATCGAACCCCGACGGGCTGTTCATCCAGCTGTTAGCGGCTACCACCAGTATGCCCGATACAATACCGCTGACGCCCACCACTACCCCGGTTACCCAATGGAACCAGCGGTTGAATTTGTCCCAGCCGTAAAGAAAGAAGCCCAGCGCTATCGCCTCAATGAAAAAGGCCGTGCCTTCCAGTGAAAATGGCATACCGAAGATGGGCCCGGCATGTTTCATAAACGTGGGCCAAAGTAAACCTAATTCGAACGAAAGCACCGTTCCCGATACCGCGCCGGTGGCGAAGAAAATGGCCACACCCTTGCTCCAGGCCTTGGCTACATTTTTATAATTAACGTTGCCCGTGCGCAGCCACAGAAAGTGGGCCACAGCCATAAAAAATGGCATCACCATGCCAATGCACGAAAACACAATGTGGAAGCCTAAGGATAAAGCCATTTGCGACCGGGCGGCCATAAAATCGTTCATGCGGTAAAAGTATGTAATTATGCCCTGTGCGTATGGCACTTACAAACATTTTTTGATATTTAGAACATATCTGTTTTGCAAAAAGTGCCACCCTGCTTATGCCAATTTTGAAACAGAACCTTTACCTTTGCATAATTTTTTTGCATATTTGCGCCATCTTAAGCAATTAAGATGATGGTCTCATAGCTCAGCTGGATAGAGCAACAGATTTCTAATCTGTCGGTCTCAGGTTCGAATCCTGATGAGATCACTGGAAAAGTGAAAAGCCTTTAATCGGAAGATTAGAGGCTTTTTAGGTATGTAGCATCCCGCCCATCCAAGCGTGCCGCTTGGATGCAGCAAAATTTAAGCGTCCCGCTTAATAATACTTTCAATTTAAGTAAAACACTTAAATATGTTGTGTCCAAGCGTGCCGCTTGGACAGGCTGGAGTAAACCCGCTGTGTGCCTTATTATAGCTGACAGGGTAATAAGTAAAGCCCAACTGGTGAGGTCGGGCTTGATTAGTAAAACAAATTTTAAGCTGCCAAGGAAAATAGTGTCAGGGTGGGAGAGCTATATTCATTTATACTCTCATAAACATGATTTCCTTTAATTAGCAACCAACTCTTCAAAAGAAAGTGAATGCAATAAGTTTTTTTTTAATTTGAAGCGAAATATCCATGTTCGTAATTTCCTTTTCTATATTTTGACTTAACAGACATGTAAAGAAATAACGTTTTCCCTCATTGGTTACGAATGCTGCGAAATAATAGTCGTCAAAAGGCGATACACTAATTGGGTCCTTCCTATATAATGCAGGGGGAATTACTAAAGTAATTTCTTTGATTTGATTAAAACAGATACGATCATGCTTATCAAACGTTATAAATTTTGATACCATATCAATTTCAACACTTTTAGCTTTAATAGAATAATCTATGTGCAAAGCACATACAATAACAAATATAAGCAGCCAAATTAAAAAAAGTATCAGATAAGTTGTTGAATTGTCATATTCGGCAGACCTGGAGAAATAATACGCGGCTACGGAAAACCCGATAGTATTATAGATCAGACCCTTCAATGGATGTAGATTGTTTTTAAAAGTTCTATTGTATATCATTATTTCATGTTAACCCCCGCCCATCCAAGCGTGCCGCTTGGACGCACAACAGTTTAAGCGTCCCGCTTAAATTAGCAAATAATTTTAAAGCCCTCAATTTATAATCTCCCCCTTACTCTGCGCCAACCTATCCCGAAACTTTTGCAGTTCTACCGGTGAAAGCCTTACCCAATCCGTTACTTCGCCAATAATTTTCATTGGTGCAGCGGTGCGGTAAGAACGGGTTGGGTTACCGGGGAATTTCTTGTCGGTCACATTCGGGTCGTTTTCAAAGGGACCTGTCGGTTCAACTATATAAACACGCTCGCGGCCATCGCCCTGGGCCAATGCGGCGGCAAACCCCGCCCCGTTAACCTGCGCGGTAAAATAAATATGGTTCATAATTACGTCCGCGTGGTAGTTAGATCTGCGCTCGGCAGTCAGGAAATCGCCTGCCTGCAGATCGGCCCGCGTACCGTGGTAAAAAGGCCCATTATCCGTCGGTTTGTACGTTATGGCTGCCGACAGTTCATAATTCTTTTTCGCATTATCAGCATCACCCAGTTCTTCATAGCATTTGGCAATGTTTAAATACAACGTTGGTAGCGCGCTGTTAACCATATCGTTATTAATGCTTAATGCCAGCTGCAAACCGGTTTCGTGCCATTTTAGTTTGTCCGAAACATTTGTTTGGTGCCGGGCCACATAATGGGCAGCAATAAATTTTTCAAAGTCGTTGGTCGCCTCGTTCCAGGCTTGCATAAACAATTTGCCTGCTTCGTCGGGGTTTCCCTTTTCTTCCATGTCCATCCCCTGTATGCAGAGTTTTACAATATTGTTGGTTGGGCTAAATTCCATTTGAAATTATTATTTGTTTAGTATAATGTTTTAGTTGTTTGCCTCGTGTTAGGCTTTTAATACAATTGAGGGCTATTTTAGTTATTTTTAAATAAATTTGCGTAACCCACAAGTTACATTTAAGTTTACACCATCAAATCGAAACCCAAATACTTAAAACTAAAAAATTATGAAACTTAAAAACTTAGCACTTGCCTTATGTTTAGTAGCTTTTAGTCAGCTTGGAAGGGCCCAGACCAAAACCGCCGAACTGGTTAAGGAATGGGAACGCTCGAAAGCCTATACCAAAGAATACCTTGACGCGATGCCCGAGGATAAATACGGCTTTAAACCAACGCCGGAGATCCGGTCATTCGCCGAACAGAACCAGCACCTGGCCGATGCCAATTATGGCCTTGCCGCCGCTGCTACCGGTACAAAAAACCCTATACCTCAAGGTTCGTTGGAAAAAAGCACCGATAAATCAAAAGCCAACGTTACCAAACAGGTAATGGCCAGCTATGATTTTGTGATAGGCCTGGTTAAGAACATGACCGACGCGCAACTGGATGAACATATTAAGCTGTTCGGCAATTATGATATGAGCAAAGCAACAGCCCTTAATAAAGTGCTTGAGCACCAGGCCCACCACCGCGGCCAAACCACGGTATACCTTAGGCTGGCCGGTGTGAAGCCACCACAGGAGAAACTTTTTTAAGGATCATTTTCAAAATAAAAGCCCTAGTCGAAAGATTAAGGGCTTTTTGCGTTTTATAAGCAATGGGTACGATATTCTGAATGCAATATATTATTTTGTTACTTTACAAGCATGAATAGGTTTATATTATTATTTGCATTGTGCTTTCATCCTTTTGCGCTTATTGCCCAACAGCCCGTACCCGTTAAACCACGAATTTTGATCAGTACCGATATTGGCGGGACGGATCCTGATGATAACCAGTCGATGGCACACTTGCTGATGTATAATGATAAATTTAATATTGAAGGACTTGTTTCTTCGCCCTCGTATGGTAGTGGTACTAAAGGGGAGATTTTACGCATGATAGACTTATACGAACAGGACCTGCCTAAATTAAAAGCCCATCGCAATGGCTTTCTCTCCCCTGCCTATTTAAGATCGGTGACCAAACAAGGGAGGCGCGGTAATGCCCCTTACCGGGGATATAGCAAGGCAACAGAAGGGTCGGATTGGATTATCAAGTGTGCGAAAAAGAAAAGCGACCAGCCCCTTTGGGTATTGGGCTGGGGCGGGCTTGAAGATATAGCCCAGGCTTTGCATGATGCGCCTGAAATTCAAAGTAAGCTTCGCGTATACTGGATCGGCGGCCCTAATAAAAAATGGGGCGCCAATAGTTATGCCTATATCGCTGAAAATTTCCCGGGGCTTTGGTTCATTGAAGTAAATTCATCGTACTATGGATTCTTTTCAAACAACAATATACTGGACAGCGTAAAAACAACCGACTACTATGATAAATACATCCAGGGGGCCGGATATTTGGGTAAGGACTTTAAAAGTTATTACAACGGCGAGGTAAAGATGGGTGATACACCATCTCTTTTATACATGATGGACGGGAACCCTGAAAACCCAGCCCGCGAAAGCTGGGGTGGCAGTTTTGAGCATTTAAGCCGCAGCCCACATGTAGTGTTTAATAGTGCAACCCGTATTACCGATACGGTTGCTTTTTGCACCGTTGTTGAATTTAACTTAAAAGGCCCTGAAATAGTTATTCCGCAGGATTCTGTTTGTTTTTGGATGGAAACGCCCTATAAAAACGCAGTACAAAAGTGGCCCGGGTATTACCTGGGTAAGGGGCGATACGGTCTTAAGTATGTCCCTAAGCAGGCTGAAATTGTAAGCTATCGGTTTAGATCCAGCATCCCGAATGTTGATTTTGGCGAAGGAAAACTAACAGTAACTAACCATTGGCCGGGAAAGGTAAATAACACCGATTATAAGCTTGGTGCCAATTGGTACTCAGACAAAGCTGACCCAGCCTTATATGAAGGAAAAATACAGGGCGGAAAAACCTTGTCGAAATGGAGACAAAGTGTATTAACCGACTGGGCAGCGCGTTGGGGTTGGCTCAAAAAATAGATTTGCCGACAGATGTACCGCGTGCTAATAAAACAACCTGACACCATATTTGTACATAATCCATGAGCTGGACATGCCCCAAATGCGACCGTGAACTACCCCTGCCCCATCAGCGGCACTATTGCGCGCGGGTAAGTCTGGATAGCTTGTTCACCGGCCGGCCGCCTGAACTGGTGCTGGTGTTTGATAAGATACTGGCCGAGGTGGCCGACTGGGATGGCGTACTTGTGGGCACTACGCCTAACTGCATTGTGTTTACCCACAGGCGCGCCTTCCTCATCATCCGCCCTATGAAAAAGGAACTGGATATTAAGTTTTATACAAAAACAGCACACCCCGAGAAACCGGTGCTTAAAAGTGTGGCCGTTGGCAATAAGTTTGAAAACCATATCCGCCTGGCCCTACTGGATGACCTGCGGCCGGCGCTATTTACCTATCTGCGCGAATCGTACAACCTGTTATAGGTATTTGTCGCAATCGCACCCCCAAAATGTCCTGACCGTACCTGACGCGCTGGTAGGTTTCAGTTATATATTTGATTTAATTATTTACCATTAAATCATTTACCCATGTTACCCATTAAACCACACATCTGGTTCGACCAGGACAAAGCCAAAGAAGCTGCCGAATTTTACGCAGCCTTATTACCCAATTCAGCTTTAAACTATGCCAGTCATTTTTCCATGCCGGGCGGCGGCCAATGCGAAGTTGTTGAATTTAAGCTGGCCGGTCAGCAGTTCCTGGGCATCAGCGCTCCATATCCCGGGTTAAAGATCAATCCGTCTATTTCTTTTATGATCAACTTCGACCCATCGCGCGACCCCGACGCGGCCAAACACATTGATGAAGTTTGGAACAAACTGACAGACGGCGGGACCATAATGATGCCGCTTGACCGCTACGATTTCAGCGAACGCTATGGCTGGCTGAGTGACAAATACGGCGTAAACTGGCAATTGATCCTGACCAAACCCGAAGGTGAGGAAAGGCCGGTGATCGTCCCTTCGCTGATGTATACAGGCGATATGGCCGGCAAAGCAAATGAAGCCCTTGATTTTTATTGCTCGGTATTTAAAGATGGCAAACGCGGCATCACAGCACCCCGCCCGCAGGATATGGGCCCTGACAAAGCCGGCACGTTAATGTATGCTGATTTTCAGGTTGACAGCACCTGGATGGCAGCTATGGACAGCGCCCATCAGCATGGGTTTACTTTTAACGATGCGGTCTCCTTGCTTATCTCCTGCGACACCCAGGAAGAAATAGATTACTTATGGTCGGCGCTTACAGCTGGCGGGCAACCTGGCCAGTGCGGTTGGTTGAAAGACAAATATGGCGTATCGTGGCAGATCACTTCCAAAGTGATGCAGGATGCGATGAAAAACGGCAGCCCGGAGCAGATAGCACGCGTTACAGGAACTTTTATGACGATGCAAAAAGTTGACGTTGCAGCTATACAACGGGCTTATAATGGCGAATAAACATTAGATCACTAAAGTAGAATATATCATGAGAAAGATAATCGTGTTATCATTTATAACGTTGGATGGCGTAATGCAGGCCCCCGGTGGGCCGGAAGAGGATACATCTGGCGGTTTTGAATATGGCGGCTGGAGCGCACCTTATGCCGACGAAACCTCGGGTAAGTTAATGCAACAGCAAATGCAGCCTGCAGATATGCTGCTGGGCAGAAAAACATTTGACATTTTTGCCGGCTATTGGCCCAAACATGCCGACTATTGGCCGGGCGTAAACGAGGTTACAAAATACGTTTTGTCACGGAGCATGACACAATCGGACTGGGCAAACTCGGTTTTTCTGGAAAGCGTAGCCGATATTGAAAAACTCAAACAATCAAACGGGCCCGACCTTAAAGTTTGGGGCAGCAGCGAACTTGTTAAACTGCTGCTTAAAAACGACCTGGTAGACGAATTGTGGCTAAAAATTTACCCGTTAACGCTCGGAAAAGGAAAAACTATATTTGGCGATGGGCCTATCCCCGCGGCATTTACGCTAACCGAGAGCACTGTTACGCCCGCCGGCGTTATTTTTGCCAACTACAAACGGGCCGGAGAAGTAAAGACCGGTTCTTTCGATATATAAAGAATAATGTATGAAAAATCAAAAGCCTTCAGTTGAAGGCTTTTTTTTATGCGCTATAATGCCTTAATAACCGTCAAAACAACAGCAAAAGATTTTATGTAAAAATTTTCAAAGTGTTTCTTTTACAATAAGTAAAATCATACTTTTAGCAAATTATTAATTTAACGTTATGATAATTATTGCCGACGGTGGCTCAACTAAAACCAACTGGTGCCTGGTTAATGAAGAAGGTATAAAGGTATATTTTAATACCGAGGGCTATAACCCCTATTTTTCAAGTAAAGAATACATTATACAATCGCTAAAGGATAACTTACCTACCGATTTACAGATAGATAAGATAACCGAAGTAAACTATTACGGCGCAGGCTGTTCAACCGTTGATAAACGCAAACAGGTAGAAGATGCCATGTCTGCTGTGTTTACAGCAGCTAAGGTTAACATTGGCCACGACCTGATGGCTGCCGCACGTGCCCTGCTGGGTACAGGCGAAGGCTTTGCCGCTATTTTAGGCACCGGCATGAATACCTGCGTTTACGATGGCAAGGATATTATCCATAACATTGATTCGGGCGCTTACATCCTGGGCGACGAAGGCAGCGGCTGTTATATCGGTAAAAAACTGCTGGCCGATTATCTGCGTGGTTACATGCCCGAACCTGTTCGCAACCTGTTTTGGGAAACTTATAAGCTTACCCCCGATGATATTAACGAACAAGTATACACCAAACCTCTGGCCAACCGCTTTTGCGCAGGCTTCAGCAAGTTTGTGTATGATAACAATGTGCATATTGAATATTCGCGCAACCTGGTAAAAACATCGTTCGAAGATTTTTTCCGTAACCTTGTTACCCACTACCCTGACTATCAGAAATACACTTTTAACTGTATAGGTTCGGTTGGTTACAACTTCCGTAATGTGCTGGAAGAAGTGGCTACCGAAAACGGCATGGTGGTAGGCAACATTATCCGTTCGCCTATAGATGACCTGGTGAAATTCCACCTGGAGAATAAAATTTAGAAATTATTGGTTAATCAGAGATTAGTTTTTAATCCTTACAATAACAAGGGCCGGTTAGTTAAACTAACCGGCCCTTTACTTTATAAAAAACTAATCTCTAATCACTAATTAACCAATCGCTAACGCTACTTATCCAAATTCAAATCATTCTGGAATATTTTCGAATATTTTCTTCTGTCAAACTTGTACAGTTTAGCGGCACGGTACGATACCCCTTTTTGTTTCTCGTCCAGTTCTTTAAGGAACCCATAACTCAGCATCTTTTTGCGGAAGTTACGCTTATCCAGTTTTTTATTCAGGATAGCTTCGTACAAGGATTGTAATTGTGTCAGTGTAAATTTCTCGGGCAGCAATTCAAATGCTATAGGCTGATACCCCAAACGACGGCGTATCTTATTAAAGCCGGTCTTGAATATCTCGGTATGGTCAAAGCCCAGTTTCGGCAAATCGTTCACCGGGTGCCAGAAAGCTTTTTTAGCTATAGGGTTTAAGGGCTTCAGCTCTTTTTGTCCGTTAAGGCGCAATAAAGCATAATATGCTACGGTAATAACACGGCCTTGCGGGTGGCGGTCAACATCGCCAAAGGTATGAAACTGCTCCATATGCAGGCCCCGCAGCCCGGTAAACTCGTACAGGATACGTTCGGCCGCGTCGTCAAGGCTTTCATCCTGCTTCACAATGTAGCCGGGCAAAGCAAGCCAGTCCTTGTAGGGATCTTCGTTTCGTTCAATCAAAAGTATTTTCAGCTCTCCTGCTTCAAAACCAAATATCACACAATCAATAGAGAAAACCGACTCAAATTTAGGCAAGTTCAATTCCAAGGCCTTTATAGATTTAGTAAAAAGTTAAAGATATACGGTTAATTGATAAATGTAAAAAAATAAATAAAATTTATATAGTGTAATTTTTACACACTATATTCGTAAATTCTATTTACATAAACTTATATGCCTAAAATTTCAAAAATTGCTGTACTCACTTCCGGTGGCGATGCCCCGGGGATGAACTCCTGCATCAGGGCAGTGGTTCGTACTGCTATATACAACAATTTACAGGTAAGCGGCATAAAACAGGGCTATCAGGGCATGATAGATAATGATATGTACGATATGGACCCCCGCTCGGTCAGTAACATATTAAGCCTGGGCGGAACTATACTTAAAACTGCCCGTTGCATGGCCTTCCATACCGACGAAGGTATGGAAATTGCTTATCAAAATTTAAAAAAACAAGGAATAGAAGGATTAGTGGTAATTGGTGGCGATGGTACTTTTACCGGCGCCCTGCGCTTTTCCAAAAAATATCCGGATATAGCGGTAATTGGCGTTCCGGGTACTATTGATAACGACCTTTACGGATCTACCTATACCCTGGGGTTTGATACGGCCACCAACACGGTGATTGATGCTATTGATAAGATACGCGATACCGCCGACGCGCACGACCGCCTTTTCTTTATCGAAGTAATGGGCCGCGATTCGGGTGCTATTGCTTTGCGGGCAGGTATTTCCTGCGGTGCCGAAGCGATAATGCTTCCCGAAAAAGCGACGGCCATTGATGATTTAATCAGCAGTTTGAAGGATGGCGAGCTTAATAAAAAATCCAGCAGTATTGTTATTGTGGCCGAGGGCGATAAAAACGGTGGCGTTTACGATATTGCACAAACCGTTAAAAAAGAAGTTACCAATTACGATATAAAAGTGACTATATTGGGCCATTTGCAGCGCGGGGGCAGTCCCTCTGCTTTCGACCGGATATTGGGAAGCCGTTTGGGTTTTGCCGCCGTAAATGCCCTTATAGCGGGCGAATCGCAAAAAATGGTTGGTTTACAAGCTAACACTATTGTTTTAACAAGCCTTGAGGAGGCACTTAACCAGCACGAGTTTAAACTGGAAGAGGACCTTTTGCTAATGGCCGATGTATTATCTATCTAAGATTAATGATTGCAGTTGTTTATAGCGGATCGAACTATGCCGATTGGCGTTTGGCTGAACGGGGGCGCACTGTGGCCTCGTTTAAAACCAGCGGCATTAATCCTTATTTCAGCGATGAAAAAGCTATACTGCAACTGCTGAATAAAAATATTAACCTCATCCATCACGCTGAAGCCATTAAGCGCATTTATTTTTTTGGCGCCGGGGCAAGTTCCGAAGAGTTAAAAAACACCATTATTAACGCTTTTGCCGGTTTTTTCAAATTCGCCAGGATCACCGTGCAGCATGACATTGAGGCAGCAGCTATTGCTTGCTGTAAAAACAAACCGGGCATTATCTGCATTTGTGGCAGTGGCAGTAACGCTGCCTGGTACGATGGTAAAAAGATTAAGCCCAATAATTACGGCTTAGGCTATATCCTGGCCGATGAAGGTTCGGGCAACTGGTTGGGCAAGCAGTTATTGAAAGGCTACATGAGTGAAACGCTGCCGGCAGATATCCGCCAGAAATTTGTCAGAAAACACGAAACCGACCGCAAGGTTATACTTGATAAAGTATACCGCCAAAAGCATCCCGCGCTATATTTAAGTTCGTTTAGCGACTTTTTCGTAGATAACATCAGCGAAAGCTATGTAAAGAACACGGTAAAGGCCGGTTTTGAAAAGCTGATCAAAACATACATTATCCCATTAACCAAACAGTATCCCGGCATGCCGGTACATTTCGCCGGATCGGTTGCGGCCAACTTTCAGGATTATTTGCACGAAACCGCTGCCGAAAATGGCATTAGTATTGAATACATATTAAAAGAACCCATAAACAATTTATTAAATTACTATCAAAGTAAAAATTAAAACACAATGAAAATAGGAATTAACGGATTCGGTCGGATTGGCCGCCTGGCTTTCAGGGCCGCCATTGAAAGACCTGATGTTGAAGTAGTAGGTATTAACGACCTGGTTGAGCCTGATTATATGGCTTACATGTTGAAATATGATTCTACCCACGGTCAGTTCAAAGGCACTATCGCTGTTGAAGGCGGGCACCTGGTTGTTAATGGTAAAACTATCCGTGTTACTGCCGAGAAAGACCCGGCTAATTTGAAATGGAACGAAGTTGGCGCCGAAGTAGTTATCGAATCAACAGGCTTGTTCTTAACGATGGAGACCGCTCAAAAACATATTGACGCCGGTGCTAAAAAAGTAGTAATGAGCGCCCCTGCTAAAGATGATACCCCTACGTTTGTAATGGGTGTTAACCATAAACTGTTAAAAGCAGAGCAAACTATTGTATCGAACGCCTCATGTACCACCAACTGCTTAGCGCCTATTGCTAAAGTATTAAATGATAAATTCGGTATTGAAGAAGGTTTAATGAGCACTATCCACGCGGTAACCGCTACTCAAAAAACAGTGGACGGCCCGTCGGCTAAAGACTGGAGAGGCGGCCGTGGCGCTTACCAAAACATCATCCCTTCATCAACCGGCGCTGCTAAAGCTGTTGGTTTAGTACTGCCTGAATTGAAAGGTAAATTAACAGGGATGTCATTCCGCGTACCGGTTGCCGATGTATCGGTAGTTGACCTTACCGTGCGTTTGAAAACTCCTGCTACTTATGAAGATGTTAAAAAAGCTATGAAAGATGCGTCGGAAGGTGAACTGAAAGGCATTTTGGGTTATACCGAAGATGAAGTTGTATCTGAAGATTTTAAAGGTGATGCACGCACTTCAATTTTTGATGCAAAAGCAGGTATCGCCCTGAATAATAACTTTGTTAAAGTAGTATCATGGTACGATAACGAGTGGGGTTATTCAAACAAACTGATCGACCTGGTTCAGGAAATTGGTAAATTATAATTAACTCCTTTTAACTATAAAAAGCGCCCCGGTTAACCAGGGCGCTTTTTTTGTGCCCCCGCTTGCGTATATTTAAGCGTTGTTTATCCGCATTCCTATGAAACATGTCTACCTTTTCACATTATTATTATTGACCCAAACTGGCTTTTCTCAAGCAAAGTTACCTGTAATTAAGGCTACATCTAAAAGTGTTTCTATTAATGATGGCGGAGTGCTCAGCAAAAACTCGTGGACGCTTTTACCGCAGGTTAGACCCGATGTTTACAAGGCCGAGCGGACCCGCAAAACTAAATGGGTAACTTTTTATACGGATATAGATTCTATAAGGGTTAAAGTAAAACCCGGTTCGCGTTATAATTTTGTGGTATTGTTAAATGGTAAAGATTCGTGTTATACGCAAATTGCCAGCGCTATTCCGCCTGAAAGCCTGCAAAGCAAATCAATAAAAAACGACACCATCCCATTCACGTTAACCGCCTATAATGCAATAATGGTGAAAGCCATTTTAAACGGCACAGATACCCTGAAGCTGCATTATGATATTAGTTCGTTCGATTTTCATTTAACTAAAGAAGCTATCTTAAACAAAACCAGCTTGTTACCCAAACAAGCCAACCCAAACGCCGTTCCCAACTTTACTAAACTAAACAAAGCGCAAACACTTAAAATAGGCGGCCTTGTATGGAACAACCTGGAGATACTGCCTACCAACGTCACCGCGCACGAAATGGACGGTCGCATAGGTTGGAATGTATTTGAAGGCAAACAAGTAGAGCTTGACTACGACAAAAACCTAATGATCATTCATACAAAGCTGCCCAGGAATTTAAAGGGGTACACAAAAGCGCCTGTTACTTTTATTCATTCCGACTTAACAGTAAAAGCTTCAGTACAAATTAACAACCAAACCTACACCGGCGATTTTATGCTGGATAATGGTTCGGAGCAAGCTATGGTATTGGACAGTGCCTTTGCTGCCCGTGCAAACCTGAATAGTTTAAAGGTGATCAGATCCACTACCCTGCACGATGCTACAGGCCGCAAGTATGAAACCAAAAACATACAGGTGCCACTGTTTAACATCAACCAACATATGCTGAATAACGTCCCCGCGTCAGTTTTAAATTATAAAAGCCCGACTGGTTATGGAGTAAGTTTTATTGGAAACGACCTGTTTAAACGTTTCAATATAATACTTGACCTTAAAAACGATAATATTTATCTGAAGCCAAACAAGCTAACAGCCGTAAAATACAGGGCAGATTCGTAATGTAAATCAAGGCAATCCTTAAATCAAGGTCGTTACATCAGCTCCTTATCTTTTTTCTCGTGGTAAGTTTTAAAGGCAAGGTAATAAAGCACTATGGTTAAAAAGATATCGCCACTCATATTCCACAAGTTATACCCGGTAGAATGCATCATAAAAAGCTGGTATATAAATAGGATCAGCGCTATGCTGCCCGCTATAAGATATACATAGTAAAACTTATTGTTCATTTTGGCTGTTTATATTTAGTTAACTCTTTTAGAGGATTAAAGTTTTTTAAGCAAAGTAACCATGTTTGCAAAAAAAGTTTATCTTGCATGTAAAATTAATTGAAGCTATGCATAACTGGGAGGATACATACCTGGAGGCTGAAGAAGCCATACGTAACACCAATTACTTGCATGCCAAGCAATTATTAGAGAACATCATTTTGGATGAACCCTCAACAGCGCAGGCCCATAACTCGTTAGGGTGGCTGTACCGTACACAGTTTGATGATTACGAACGGGCCGAAAACCATTACAAAGCGGCCATACGCAGTAACCCCAACTACCCGCACGCTTATATAAACCTGCTGATACTTTATACTTACCAGGAACAATGGGACAAACTAAAACCTGTTGCCGACCGGGCCATGACCAAGCCGCTGGTTGATAAATCGTTAATAAACTACCGGCTGGGAATTATGGAAGAATACCTTCAGCATTTCGATACCGCTATAGACTATTACAAAAAAGCCATTAAGCTTTGTCTCAATTTCGATTCGATAGAGGATTATAAAAGGGCGATAGCCAATTGCGAATACAAGGCATCGCTTTAGCGAATGTTAATATGTTAAAAACATCTGCCTGCAGGCTATAAATCCATCCCCTATTTTTATGGCATGAAGTTGAAGCTATACCCATCCTGCTTACTGCTGCTATTTACTGTTACTTTTTTCACCGCTTGCCATTCAAAAAAAGCAATGTTAAAAGGTTCGCCCGGCGAAATGGTAAAACCACAAGGTTTTATTGCCGACAAGTATGCTGAATTAATGAACGTGGATAAAGATCAGATTCAAAACGGCAGGTTATATGCTTTTATCGATCAATGGATGGGCGTCCCTTACAAATTTGGCGGGCAGGATAAGGATGGTGTTGATTGCAGCGGCTTGGCACAACTGCTGGAGCAGGAAGTTTATGCAGTTAACATCCCACGCACCACAGCGCAGCAGGTAGCTACCATTAAACGCAAATATGAAGAAGAACTAAAAGAAGGCGACCTGGTATTTTTTGATTTCGACGGCAAGGAGTTCAGTCACGTTGGTATTTATCTTCAAAATGGCTACGTAGTGCATGCCAGCAGCCGCAAAGGCGTTATCATAGTACGCCTGCACGATCCCTCGCTGTATAAATATTTCTCGCGTGGCGGTTCAATACTGCCTTCAATGAGCTCGCAAGTGAGCCCCTAACTCCTTGAAGAGGGAATTAATGCATGATGGCTGCTTCCCCTTTAGAGGACTGGGGTCCCATTTTAATATTTCGCCCTGCAATAAAGTATATCGCACAAGCTAAAAATCCAGCCCCGCACATTACAGAGGCCAGCGGCACTATGTTCACCACATGGAACGAACTGATACCAACCGTTGCCAGCGAGCCTAAACCTAATTGTATTGCTCCAAGTAAAGATGAGGCCGTCCCCGCGTTTTTAGCAAATGGGGCGATAGATAAAGCAGAGGTGTTGGGGCTGATAAGACCAACACAACATAGCTGCAAAAACACCATCACAATAATTCCCGGTAAACCTATGATACTGGCAACGGCGCCTATAAGGAATAAAACGCCGGTAATAAACTGTGCTGCAAATGCAACAGGAACAATTTGCTCGCTACGGAATTTTCTTAATAATAACGTATTTAACTGGCTGCAGCCAATAAAGCCAATAGATAACCCGGCAAAGATGAGGCCGAATGCCTTGGCATCTAAATGATATATTTTCATAAATACCACCGGCGCGCCCGATACATAAGTAAACAGCCCGGCGAAAGATACCGATCCTGCTATGGCGTAGGTGTAAAATTGCGGTACTTTCAATACATCCCAAAAGCCTAATATAATAGGCAATGGTTTAAGCGACAGCTTTTTATTAGGTACATATTTATCGGGCAGGGTAAATATCACCGCTGCAAATATAGCTGCGGCTATACCAGCTAATATAAAAAAGATGATGCGCCAGCTAAAAGCATCGGTAACAAAACCGCCGATAGTTGGGGCCAGCATTGGCGATGCCCCCAACACCAGCATTAAGAGGGCAAATACCTTGGCGTTCTCATTAACAGGGAAGATATCACGTATCATAGCTACTGATGCTACGCCGGCCGCGCAGCCGCCAACAGCCTGAATAAAGCGCAAGCCTATCAGCATATCAATACTTTGTGATGATAAGCACCCAAATGAGGCCAGGATATAAACTGAAAGGCCCACATATAATGGTTTTTTACGCCCGTATTTATCAAGCAGGGGGCCATATAATAACTGCCCGGCAGCCAAACCTATAAAATAACTGGATAACGATAAGCCAACCTGTTCAACCGTAGTATGCATGGTAGTTGCAATCTGGGCGAATGCGGGCAAGTACATATCAATACTAAAAGGGCTAAGCGCGGTAAGTGAACCAAGGATAAGTACAAGGAAAAAATAGCGTCGTTTTGTCATAAATATGTGTTGCCGCAAAGATACCGTTGTTCAGTGTGATAAGCATCATACAATTATCAGAAGTTCATAATTTGCTGATTTATTGATTGTTATCAAGGCGATGTATTCATAACCCGGATTAACACGTATTAAATTTAGGGTGTTTTAACGGTGCAAATTACGTGGTAGCACGTATGACTGCCCTTACCTGTTAGCGTAATTTTGATCAATCAATACACTATGGATATTAAATTAAATATGATGATCAAATTATTTATTGGCTTTTGCCTGGTTAGTTTGTTTTTGTTGGTGTTAGCCAACTATGCATAACAGTTTCGGAAACACTTAATTTAAACAGGGATCAACCTCCATTTATTAAACGGCGTAGGTTTAATAGGATCGGAATGTATCTGCAACCATTAATAATAAATTACGCTGCAAGTAAATGAAAAATACATCGGCAATCCACCTGGACAAGGGGTTACAAAAACAGCAAAAAACCACGAATTACTTTAAGAAGCTAAAAGACTTTTTTTGGGATTTAAACCCCTTTGCTATTAAACAACAACGTACAATGCTGAGCGGGGAGTTACGTAAAAAAGAAGAAGAAATAGCCCGGCTGAAATGGGAACTGTTGCAAAAAAAGGAGCAGGTCCGCGATATCTCGTTTCATCAATCGCACATGGTAAGGCGGCCATTAGCTAATATATTAGGCATAATAGAATTGATGCATACTAACAAAAATGAACTGGGTGAACCTGAAATGCAGGAACTGATAAGCCTTTTAAAGATAAGTGCCGACGCTTTAGACAAGGCAATTAAGACCAATTCTGCTTCAGGGAAGCTATAAAACAGTGCATTTTAGAAGGATTTACAGCCTTAAAACAACACGGTTATATATGCATATAGGTGAATTTATGGTAGTTACGCCCAAAAGTGTTTATTACCTGCAAAATGTGGATAAGTATTGTACTTAACTAAACGCTAATTTATCATCAATATACTATACTTGTGTCTGTGTAAAGCCAATTCTACAATTGCTTACCAAAAACAAATACCAATAAATCGAAATAACACTTAAAAACTAAACATTTTATTCAATGGCAACAGCAGCATCAGGCGGCATTACCGCTTATTCAGTAAAAACAAAAACTAAGAACGTTCCAATGATCGATCCTGTTATCGACGTAAAATCAGGTCGTTACATTGCAACTGGAAAAGATTCAGCAGGCAACAAAATGGCTGCTATTTTAGGCAAAGCTACTGCCGAAGAGCATATCAAAAATGGCAATGCAAAAAAAGGCTCTGGCTGGTAAGCAATAATTGCTTTAATGCATTAAACCCGTTTATGGTTATCCGTAAACGGGTTTATTGTTTTATAGAAGGCCTCCATTTCCATTCTGTCACAATTTAACCTTTATTTAATGACTGCGGAACAAATACAACCTATTGCCCCGTCAAAACGCATCGCTATTATTGATATGCTGCGCGGTTGGGCCCTGTTAGGCGTAGTGCTAATGAACTACAGTGATATATTTTGGATAGGCCGCCCGTATGATCCGAAATATAATCCTGATATGCTAACCAATATTTTGCAGTATTCAGGGAGCTTTCTGTTCGCGGCCAAATCATGGACTATGCTGAGTCTGTTGTTTGGTTATGGCTTTGCCGTGCTGATAAGGAATGTAGCCAACAAAGGTATTAACCCGGTAAAGTTTTTTACCATCCGCATGTTCTGGCTGTTTGTGATAGCTTTTGTTAACTGTATGTTTTGGTGGGGCGACATTTTAAAGGACTATGCCCTTATGGGACTGATCCTGCTGTTCTTTTACAAAATGAAGCCAAAGCCCGCTTTTATATTATGCATAGTTCTGTTTTTGGCTTTGCCGGCCATTGCTCCTTTAGTTAACAAAATGCCCTATAACGGCGAAGAACGGTTTAACAAACTGCTACCATTATATCATAGTCATAACATTATCGATAATTTTAAGTTTAACCTGGTGGGCACTTACGAGAGGGAAGTTAAAATGCCCGCTTATGCCATAACGGTGCACTTAACTATGCTGCTATGTTTCCTGTTAGGGTACTCGGCGCAAAGGATAAACTTTTTCGAGAACCTGGCCGGACACAAAAAATATTTAAAACGAGTGTTTTGGTACACACTTGTATTAACCATTCTTTTAACAGTCTTCTTCATAACTGGTCAAAAACTTAAGTGGACTTATTATCGATACATTAATTTGCGCTACCCCGCTATTTTGATTATGATGCTGTTTACTGTTTCAGCGCTGGGTTGGCTATATATTAACGGTAAATTAAAAGCGTTCTTCAGGAGTTTGGAAAACATCGGCAAAATGACACTGACCAATTATATGGTTCAAAATATCATTCTATTTTTTGTATTTGGCGGTGTCGGACTTAATCTGGGTAATACTATGCCTTATTGGTTTTATTTGGCTTTCCCTTTGGGTATTTACATTATACAGGTCTATTTCAGTAAGTGGTGGTTATCGCGCTACAATTATGGTATTGTAGAGTGGATATGGCGTCAATTGAGTTACAATAAGCGGTTACCGCTTAGGAAAAGCTAAAAGCATTAAAGCGAGCATGAGCGGAAAACCTTTCTGCTTTAGTCTTTTTGCTTTTAGCCTATTAACTCTTTATCATCCGCTGTATCTCGTCGAGCTTCATCATGGCTTCCACAGGGGTAAGTGTGTTTACATCAAGGTTATTCAATGTATCACGTATCTTCACCAGTATGGGGTCGTCTATCGAGAACATTTGTAATTGTAGGGCCTGCTTCTGCACTTTTTTCATACTCTCTTTAATACTTTCGCCGCCGGTGCGTTCGTTTTCCAGCTTTTTCAATATCTCGTTGGCACGACTAAGTACTTTGCCCGGCATACCAGCCAGCTTAGCTACGTGGATACCGAAACTATGTTCGCTGCCGCCGGGAACAAGCTTGCGCAGGAAGATGATCTGATGGCCTACTTCTTTAACTGTTACGTTGTAATTTTTAATGCGGTTAAAGCTATTGCTCAATTCGTTCAATTCATGATAATGTGTGGCAAACAGTGTTTTTGCTTTATAGTTAGGATGGCTGTGCAAATATTCGGCAATGGCCCAGGCAATGGAAATACCATCATAGGTTGATGTTCCCCTGCCAATCTCATCCAGCAATATCAAGCTTCTGTCGGATAGATTATTTAGGATACTTGCCGTCTCGTTCATTTCCACCATAAAAGTCGATTCACCTGAAGATAAGTTATCCGATGCACCTACCCTTGTGAATATCTTGTCAACCAGGCCTATTCCGGCTTCTTTAGCGGGCACAAAGCAGCCCATCTGGGCCATCAGTACTATCAGGCCGGTTTGCCTTAGTAGCGCCGATTTACCCGCCATGTTGGGGCCCGTGATAATAATAATCTGCTGACTATCTGAATCCAGGAACACGTCGTTGGTGATGTACGATTCTCCTAAAGGTAAGTTCTTTTCTATCACCGGGTGCCGCCCACCTTTAATATCGATGATTTTACTATCATTGATATGGGGCTTTACGTAATAATTTTTAATAGAGATATGCGCGAAGTTCAGCAGTACATCTAAACGGGCTATCAGGTTGGCATTCAGTTGTATCGGCTTAATATATTCAGCCAGCGAATACAGCAGGTCGTTGTACAGTTTGGTTTCCAGTGCCAGTATTTTTTCTTCGGCACCAAGTATCTGGTCTTCGTATTCCTTAAGCTCAGGGGTGATATAACGTTCGGCGTTAACCAGTGTTTGTTTACGAATCCATTCGGCGGGTACTTTATCGCGGTGACTGTGTGTTACTTCCAGGTAATAGCCAAAAACATTGTTAAACGCCACTTTAAGCGATGGTATACCTGTCGACTCAGCCTCGCGTTTTTGTATCTCCAGCAGGTAGCCTTTACCGCCGAATGCGATCTTACGTAACCGGTCAAGTTCTTCGTTGATCCCTTCGGCAATTACGCCGCCTTTTACCAGCATTACCGGCGGTTCAGGGTGTAATTCCTGCCCTATCCTGTCACTGATAGGTTTGCATGGGTTCAGTTGGCTACCAATGGCCTGCAAAGGGGCGCTTTCTTCAGCCTCAGTAATCGATTTAATTGCTTCAATGGCTTTTAACGCTTTTTTTAACTGACAAACCTCGCGTGGGTTGGCGCGCTGTAAGCCAATTTTAGATATCAGCCTTTCCAAATCACCAATCTGACGGATATGTTGCTGTAACTCTTCGCGCAATTCATCATTGGCAATAAAATGCTCCACAACACCCAATCGGTCATTAATAGGCTTTATCTCCTTCAGTGGCATTACTATCCAGCGGCGCAGCAGCCTGGCCCCCATTGGCGAACAGGTATGGTCGAGCACATCAACCAGCGTCATGGCGTTCTCGTTAGCCGAGCCTATCAGCTCCAAGTTGCGGATACTGAACCTGTCCATCCACAGATAACGGTCTTCTTCTATCCTGCTGATGGATGAAATATGCTGCAGGTTACGGTGTTCGGTCTCGTTTAAATAGTGCAGTGCCACGCCGGCAGCCACAATACCGAGGTTCAACTTATCTATACCGAAACCTTTTAACGATTTTACCTCGAAATGTTTTAACATACACTCCTGAGCATAGTCGCCGCTATAAGGCCAATCATCCAGCATGTAGGTGTAGAACCGGTCACCATAAAGTTCTTTAAAATCCTTATGGCGGCTTTTAGGGTAGATTACCTCGCTTGGGGTAAAGCCCTGCAACAATTTATCTATATAATCGCTGTTCCCCTGCGCCGTTAGGAATTCACCGGTGGAGATATCGATAAAGGCTACACCGATACTATTCTTTTCAAAATAAAGTGAAGCCAGGTAGTTATTGGTTTTCTGCTGAAGGATATTATCGCTGATGGCCACACCTGGTGTAACCAATTCGGTGACCCCACGCTTTACAATGGTCTTGGTAGTTTTAGGATCTTCCAGTTGATCGCAAATAGCCACCCTTTGACCAGCGCGCACCAGTTTAGGTAAATAAGTTTCCAGCGAGTGGTGCGGGAAGCCTGCCAGTTCGATATAGGCAGCCGAACCATTGGCCCTGCGGGTAAGCACAATACCTAATATGCCCGATGCCTTGATGGCATCTTCGCCAAAAGTCTCGTAAAAATCGCCTACGCGGAACAGCAGTAAAGCACCGGGGTACTTCACCTTTATCTGGTTATACTGCTGCATTAACGGCGTTTCCTTGGTATCGCTCTTAGCCAAACGTGCTCCTTTTATTTAACCCGTAAAGTTAATGGATTGCCGATGGTTTAAAGGAATTGTGGAAAAGTTGCCAAAGTGTGGAAATAAGTCCGAAAGACGGAAAGTCCGGAAGTCCGAAGCTTTATGTCGGTGTGTCGTTACCGTTATATTTTATCCGGTCGACGACCGCCATAGGGTTGATATTCCACCGAATACCCTGCGGCCTCATCGGTTTGCTGGCGACCGGTTGTGGTATTTACCCTCAATGGCTTTTGCGATAGTTGATTAGCTTTCAATTTAAAGTTAACAGCCATAGTGTCGGTCATCCCCTCTTGCTTGAAAGTCCACATTGCGCGGATAGTATCGCCGTTTCGTGTGCCGTTCAATATACCTTTGCGCGCATCTTTTCCATAGGGTATCCAATGCATTTCGCCTGTTACGGCGTTACCTTTTATGCTCAATTCAACAGTAGTACTATCCTGCTGGTTAGTCCCTTCCAGGTGCACGAAACACAAGGAAGTGATGGCGGCTTGATGACTGGTATCACCCGCGCTTTGCGACTTAACCAGTGCATTCTTAATAGCGGCATCTTTATTTTTGGATGCCGGGGAAGTACAGGCGGCAATGGCTAATAAGGCAACGAGTGATACTGCAATGTTTTTCATGTAGATACAACGTTTTTAGCAGCAGATGGTTTGCAGGTGTACATATGCACCAAACATTCGTCGCGCCATTTGTTTAACTATTATGAGTTCGGCATTTGTAAAAGAGGGTGACAGTGAAAAGCTTAACGAGGTTAAGCCCACCCTGTACGATCTGTTAAGTTACCTGCGCCGCGAGAACGGCGGTACGCGTATTCATATCACTAAAACTTATTTTAACCCCAAACACAGCTGCGAGGTTTATGAGATGAGTGACGGGCTTACCTATGCTTTGAATGATGAAAAGCAATGGTATATTATTTTGGATTGATGTGTGAAACGATACCGTATAAACCAATAAAAGCCACTTAAATGCGGCTTTTATTGGTTATAGCTAAGACTAATTAACTAATCTCTAATTATTTCTTAAACAACTTTGTAATATCATTACCAAAAACAAATACCATCAGTGATATTAGGATAACGAAACCAACCAGTTGTGCACGCTCCAGGAACTTATCGCTTAGGGGTTTTCCTTTTATCATTTCAATGATCAGGAAAACGGCGTGGCCGCCATCTAAAGCAGGTATTGGTAATAAATTCATTAAGGCCAATGCCATACTTAACAAGCCTACCAGGCTCCAAAATTTAACCCAGTCCACATTGCTGCCAAACATTTTAGCCATAGCTACCGGGCCACTCACGGCTTTATTAAATTTCACTTCGCCTTTAAAAACTTTACCTAAGCCTTTAGCATTATCGCTAAACATACCCCAGGCACGCGATGCACCTACCGGCAGTGCAGTTGTAAAGCTGTAGTTTTCAGTAACTTCTTTTAGGCTCTCCCGGCGCAATACTACCCCAGGTTTGCCATCAGCAAAGCCCAAAGTGCCGTTTTTATTTACAGATACTTTTGGTAAGGTGAGTGTATCGGCATTACGTTTTATCTTAAAGCTAACCGTACTATTTTTATGCTTATTCAACTGATCGTATAATTGATCAGCAAATACTGCGGGGGCATTATTAACGGCAAGAATGCTATCGCCATGCTTAAAGCCTGCCTGCGCGGCATAGCTGCCAGCTTTCACAGAATCAACAAAGTATTTTGTCCGCGGGGTAACAAATTCGCCTATCCCGTAATCAGAAACATCATTAAGGATGTTACCCGGCACCGTTATTAGTTGCTCTTTACCATCGCGCAATACGGTGAGCTGGGTGTTGCCCAACAACACCTTGCTGCTAATAAGTTCTTCAAAGTGCTTTATTGGTTTACCATTAACGGCTGTGATCTTATCACCGGCTTTAAGGCCAATATGTGTACCTATTTTACCCGGAACGATGCCGTATTTTACATTATCATTGGGTACAAAGGTTTCGCCGTAACGTAAGGTAAGCATCCAGAAGATGAAGATACCCAGGATAATGTTAACTATAATCCCACCCAGCATTACAATAAGGCGCTGCCAGGCCGGTTTTGAACGGAATTCCCAGGGCTGCGGCGGACCGGCTAACTGCTCGGTATCCATAGATTCATCTATCATACCGGCAATTTTAACGTAACCACCCAAAGGCAGCCAGCCGATGCCATATTCTACGCCTTTATAGTTAAATTTAACAAGGCTAAAGTTCCAGGCATCAAAAAACAGGTAAAACTTCTCTACTTTAATCCCGAATGCCCTTGCTGCTAAAAAGTGTCCGGCCTCGTGCAGGATCACTAAAATTGAAAGGCCCAGCAGTAACTGGCCCACCATAATCACTATACTCATTCTCTATTTATATTCAAATTGTTATGCCTTTATAGCGGCATTGTGCTTTATTAAATTTTGCGCTAATATGCGTGTTTCTTTGTCAGTATTCAAATAATCATCTAACGATGGGTTTTGCACAAATGTTATGCCTGTCATACATTGTTCAATTATATCGCTCATCGCAAGGAAACCCACTTCATCCTTCAAAAATCCGGCCACGGCAATTTCGTTGGCGGCGTTAATAATGCAGGGCATGTTCCCGCCTTTCTCCAACGCTTCAAACGCTAATGCAAGGTTACGAAAACTTTGCTTATCAGGCTTTTCAAAGCTTAGGGTTGGGTGATCGGTAAAGCTAAAACGTTTAAAATCATTCCTTACGCGATGCGGATAAGTAAGCGCGTATTGGATAGGCAACTTCATATCCGGCAAACCCATCTGGGCTTTTATAGAGCCGTCGATAAACTGCACCATCGAATGTATAATCGACTGTGGATGAACTATTACCTCAATTTTATTAACATTTAAGTTGAACAACCATTTGGCTTCTATCACCTCTAAGCCCTTGTTCATCAGCGATGCTGAATCGATAGTGATCTTGGCGCCCATCACCCAATTAGGGTGTTTCAGTGCGGCTTCGCGCGTAACGGTTGAAAGGTAATCCAAACCTTTGCCACGGAATGGCCCGCCCGATGCGGTGAGGATAATTTTTTCTATCGGGTTATGCTCCTCGCCTGCCAGGCATTGAAAAATTGCCGAGTGCTCGGAATCAACCGGGAGTATTTTAACATTATGCTGTTTGGCCAGTTGGGTAACTAATTCCCCGGCAACCACCAGTGTTTCTTTATTAGCCAGGGCAATATCTTTACCAGCCTTTATGGCAGCGATGGTTGGTTCCAACCCCGCAAACCCAACCATGGCGGTTAGCACCATATCAATATGCTTTTCGGTCACTACTTCGCAAATAGCCTGATGCCCGCATAATACCTTAACGGCGGTATGCGCCAAAGCCTGCTTTACCAGAGGATATTTCTGCTCGTCGCAAATAATAGCGTACGCCGGTTTAAACTTAAGCGACTGCGCTATTAACAAATCGGCATTGGTTTGGGCCGTAAGCACATAAGCATGGAAGCGGTCAGGGTTATCCTGAATTACCTCTAATGTCTGCGTTCCAATACTGCCTGTAGAGCCTAAAACTGCTATATTTTTAATCAATTCTTTATTGTTCTTTATCTTTGTCTACACTGTCATTTCGAACCGGAGGGAGAAATCTTCTAAGATAATCAGTTTTCGTGTATAAGATTTCTCTTTCGCGCTCCGCTCCTTCCTGCCCATGCTCCATCGAAATGACATGGTGTTATTACTATGAGATTGCCACGCTATCGCTCGCAATGACAAACCTTGTTTAATTAACAATTTTCCAACCCCTCCGCTATCTTCCTATCATTTGATAACCTTGGGACTTTATTTTGCCCGCCGAGCTTCCCCTGCGCGCGCATATAATTTATAAAGGTATCCTTTTTTAAGCTTTTGATAACCAATGGCTGCAAAATGTTACCCTCAATCAGGTCAAAATAGTAAATATTTTTTTGTTGCAGGGCTTTGTCCACTTTTTGCGCGAAGGTTTGCAAGTCTGCAGGATCGGTGCCAAACTCTATAAACCACTCGTGATAAGGTAGTTGCCCTGCTGGCGGATTTACCTGTGGCGCTACCGTGAATTCGACCACATCTACCCCTTCGGCTTTGGCTACGCTCATCAGCGCATGCTCCACCTCTTCGCCTATTACGTGCTCGCCAAAAGCTGATATATAATGTTTTATCCGACCGGTAACTAATATGCGATATGGGTCTTTAGAAACAAATTTAATGGTATCGCCCAGGCTGTATCCCCATAAACCCGCGTTGGTATTTAATATCAACGCGTAATTTTTGTTCAATTCCACTTCGGCTAAACTTAAACGCGTTGGGTTTTCATCGAAATATTCTTCAGCCGGGATAAACTCGTAGAACATCCCCGCATTGCATAACAGCAGCAGACTTTTATCTTTTTGTGAATCCTGGAAAGCGATAAAACCTTCGGATGCCGGGTAAGTTTCAATAGAATCAATGGCGAAGCCAATGCTCTCTTCAATGCGGGCGCGATAAGGTTCGTAATTCACACCGCCGTATACAAATAGCTTAAAATTGGGGAAAATGTCTTTTATTTTTTTATCACCAACTTTGGCGGATAACCTGTCGAAATACATTTGGCACCATGGCGGTATGCCGCTAATAAGGCGCATATCCTGCGAAATGGTTTCATCAACAATGGCATCTACCTTTTGCTCCCAGTCTTCAATACAGTTAGTTTCGTAGCTGGGCAGGCGGCTCTTTTGCAGATACGCGGGCACATGGTGCGCTACAATGCCCGATAAGCGTCCGGTTGATATACCAGCTTTCTCAGACAAAACAGGACTACCCTGTAGAAAGATCAATTTGCCGTCTACAAAATCGGCGTTACCGGTTTCGTGGATATAATTAAGCAATGCGTTACGCGCTGCGGTAATATGCTCGGGCATGCTTTCTTTAGAAATGGGAATATATTTTACCCCGGATGTTGTGCCTGATGTTTTAGCCAGATAAGCTGGCTTGTCGGGCCAAAGCACATCGGGTTCGCCGTTCACCACACGATCGATATAGGGGCGCAGGTCTTCATAATCACGTATGGGGACTTGCTTTTTGAAATCAGTGTAGCTTTTAATTTGATCGAAATGATGATCTTTCCCAAAAGCAGTCGCTTTGGCTTGTTCAATTAATTGGAGAAAAACTTGTTGCTGTAACGCTACCGCGTTTTTACGGAGATAATTTAGTTTTCTGTTTACAACCGCCGCGAATACCCTACTTAAAACAGATTTAAAACCCATGCGCTATTAATTGGTTTCGGCAATGTCATCATCTACATCCATATGGCTATAAACCAATTTGCGGTAGGTAACCACCAAAATAATGTTTACTAACGGATAAGTAATAATAATACCTATAAATAAAGCAATTACACCCAGGGCTATCAGCGCTATACTGATCAGCAATATCAGGATAATTTTGGCAAGGTTCCCTTTGGTTATGGCAAAGCTTTGTCGTAGCGATTCAAACGGGCCTGAGTCATCATCTACAATAAAACATACACAAAACATATAACGCAATGCCAGGTACATTAAAATTAGCACACCAAAAAATTTAACAATAGTTTGGGTGGCAGGATAATTAACCAGCCAGGTGTCTATGATAAAAAAGTTGAATGTTGTAACAATAAAAGCAAATATTAAGCTGATAGTAATATAGCTTAATACCATGCGCATACTCGGCACTATTTGCGAAAACTCAAACTCGTAAAATTCGCTATCAATAAGTGTAAATATCAGTTTGTATAATCCAAGCGTGGTATAGCCCTGCATAATCATAAGCAGGAAAAACAAAATAACCTGTATGGCATAATCTGCCGAAGACCTGAATATGAAATTAATTAATTGTATAACAACAAGCGCCACTACCGCCAGGGCAGAATAAATAATTATTGTAACGAAATTCTTTTTTACAATATTCCATGCAGCTTTTATGGTTTCTGCAACGGAGAACGGGTGGTACATATAGCCTATTTATTGTTTTTTTAATATTACCCGCTTCCAGTAATCCTGCATAAAGCCTAAACCATAAGCAGTAAGCTGGATAAACGCAGCAATAATGCTCAAAAATGCAACTTTTAACGATTTGTTTTTAATCAACGAATGAAAAAATATCAACAAAAAGAATAATAATACAAACATATTGGCCAATAAGGCAATGGGCCAATGAAACAGGTTGGCAATGACCGTAAACAGTAAACCCAGCGTGAACACAGCGGGAAAAAAATGTACGGCCTTCAGTTCTGCAGGGAAAAACTTGTATACGTTAATACGTGCACGCCCAAAAAAGTGCAGTTGCTTGTAAAATTGTGCAAAACTTGTACGGCGCTTATGGTATACTTTAGCCTCGGGGATCAGCCCAATTTTAAAACCAAGGCTGTGGATACGGATACTGTATTCAATATCTTCGCCCAGGCGGGTAATGACAAAACCACCGGCTGTTTCCCACACCCGGCGCGAAATACCCATGTTGAAACTGCGCGGATGAAACTGCCCTATCCCCTTTTTATTCCCCCTGATACCTCCGGTAGTAAATGGCGACGTCATGGAATAACTAATGGCCTTTTGTATGGGTGTAAACGAGGCGTGCGCGTCATCGGGGCCGCCATACGCATCAAGATAGTTTGCCGCAAGGCTTTCGGCCACTATCTCCAAATAATCGGGCGGTATCAGGCAGTCGGAATCAAACACGACGAAATAATCGCCCATGGCGCGCTCAAAACCATAATTACGGCTAAAGCCCTGGCCCGAGTTGGGCTTTACAAAGTATTTAATATCCAGCTTATCAGCATAGCTTTCCACTATTTCCCTGGCATCATTAACCGAACCATCTTCTATTACCAGCACCTCAAACCGGGTATAGGTTTGTTTAGTGAGAGTATACAGCAGTTCTTTTATCTCCTGCGGACGGTTGTATAAAGGAATTATGATAGAGAAAAACATATATTGGATGTGCAAATGTGCGGGTATGCAGATATGCAGATTTATTTAATTTTTAAATGTTAACGATTAATGTATATATCAATTGCACATCTGCACATTTGAAATTTACATTTATACCGTTTCCTCAATTTGATATTTATTGCGCTCACTTGCGCTGCGGGCCACCAGTTCGGCCACAAAGCCTGTTAAAAATAATTGGAAACCAACTATCACAGCAACAAGCCCTATATAAAACAGCGGTTTTTGTGTCACATCGCGGTCGTAACGTATATGCTGGGCAATAGCGTAAAGCTTTTCACCAATAACCCATACTATACTTGCAAAGCCAAGCAAAAAACTTAAAACGCCCATCGAGCCAAAAAAGTGCATGGGGCGTTTTCCAAATTTACCAACAAAGAATATAGAGAGCAGATCTAAAAAGCCATTGATAAAGCGGGCCATGCCAAACTTGGTTTTGCCGTATTTACGGGCCCGGTGTTCAACCACCTGCTCGCCTATTTTTGTAAAACCAGCCCATTTGGCCAATACGGGTATGTAGCGGTGCATTTCGCCATATACTTCGATATTCTTAACTACGGCGTTGCGGTATGCTTTTAACCCGCAATTAAAATCGTGTAGGTTAGGGATGCCCGACATACGGCGCGTAGCCGCATTAAATAATTTGGTAGGGATAGTTTTGCTCAGCGGATCATAACGCTTGGCTTTCCAGCCGGATACCAGGTCGTATTTCTCCTCAATAATGCGTCGGTAAAGGCCGGGGATTTCATCGGGGCTATCCTGCAAATCGGCGTCCATAGTAATAATAACATTTCCCTTTGCCGCCTCAAAACCGACATTCAGCGCGGCCGACTTACCATAGTTGCGCCTGAATTTGATACCTTTAATGAAGGTGAATTGCTCTTTCAGTTTAACTATCATATCCCAGCTACCGTCGGAACTGCCGTCATCAACCAAAATTACTTCGTAAGTGAATTGATTTTCGCTCATTACCCTGGCTATCCATGATACCAATTCGGGTAACGATTCTACTTCATCATATAAGGGTACTACAACTGATATATCCATTGATAAGGAAAAACGGGACGGTTAGACAATTATTGTCAGCCTGTCCTTTGCGCAAAAATATAAAAAAGCTGTCAGATTGCATCAGGTTGTATACTGATGAAAAAATCAAAAAAAATCAAAAAAAAAAGAAACCTTTTGAAAACAGCTTTCGTAAAAAGCAGAAACACTAAACAATAAAGGTGAAAGCAATGAAAAGAAAAGGCGGATTACTGAACTATCACAAGGCACTTGCCGGTGGTGGCGCTGTATTTATCCTTGATTTTTATCCAGGCTTGGCCCTTGGTCAAATTTGTAGTTAAAACACCATTTGAAGAAACAGAAACAACAGAATTATCAGTTGAAGACCATTCTACAGGGATTGAACTGAAAACAGAAGGAGTAAATACAGGTGTCAGTTGCATTGAACAGTTAACTGATACGGTTATAGTATCAGGGGTGAAGGAAATACCCTGCAGGACTACCTGTGCCCCACCTTTTGTACAAGCGGACGTAATAAGAAACCCAAAAATGATAAATAGAAATATTATATTTTTCACTGTGATAACTTAAGGATATCGGGGTACAATATTATAACTTATTTTTAATGTTTGAAAATTTATTTTTGAACATATGGGACTATTATGTTTATAAGTTAATAATATCAAGCATTTCAGTTACAGTAATTTAATAACTATAAAAGGGGGCTTTCGGCCCCCTTTTATAGTTATTAATTAATTATTAATTAATGGTCAATCTGACACTTATTATTTTCCGCTATCATCATTTAAAAATACAAACTGCTGATCGAACATATCCAATTTAATTTTCGCATCCTTATCAATTTTACCAGCTAAAATTTGCTTAGATAATTCATTCAATATTTTCTTTTGTATTACACGTTTTAGCGGGCGGGCGCCAAATTGCGGATCATAACCTAACTGTGCAAGCCAATCCAGCGCTTCATCCGAGGCTTCTATAGTAACCCCCATTTCAGCAAGAGTTTGTTGCACATGCCTGAATTGAAGTTTCACAATATCCCCTATTTCATCGCGACTTAACGGAGTGAACATGATCACTTCATCTATCCGGTTTAAAAACTCAGGCCTGATGGTGGTACGCAGCAGTTCAAACAACTGGTTCTTAGTTTTGGCCAATACCTGTTCTTTATCCTGATCATCGAAATTGGTAAAATTCTCCTGGATAATGTTTGAACCAATATTAGATGTCATGATGATAATGGTATTCTTAAAGTTCACCACGCGGCCTTTATTATCAGTAAGGCGGCCATCATCCAATACCTGTAATAATATATTAAATACATCCGGGTGCGCTTTTTCAATTTCATCCAACAGTACTACGCTATAGGGCTTGCGCCTAACGGCCTCAGTTAATTGTCCGCCTTCATCATAACCCACATAGCCCGGAGGCGCACCGATCAGCCTTGACACCGCGTGGCGTTCCTGGTACTCCGACATATCTATACGTACCAGCGCATTTTCATCATTAAAAAGATATTCGGCAAGGGCTTTAGCCAGCTCTGTTTTACCAACACCGGTAGTACCGAGGAATATAAAAGATCCGATAGGTTTCTTTTTGTCCTGCAAACCGGCACGGCTGCGACGTATGGCATCGCTAATAGCTTCTATTGCTTCTTCCTGGCCCGCCACGCGTTTGTGCAGTTCATCTTCCAGGTTCAGCAGTTTTTCGCGTTCGCTTTGTATCATTTTACTTACTGGTATCCCTGTCCATCGCGATACAACACCGGCAATATCTTCGGCAGTAACCTCCTCTTTCAGCATACGGCTATCCTGTTGATTTTCAAGCAAGGCAGCTTTCAGCTTCTCAACTTCCTCCTGAACCTCGCGGATGCGGCCATAACGTAATTCGGCTACCTTAGCATAATCACCGGCGCGCTCCGCCTGTTCGGCTTCAAGTTTCATGTTTTCCACTTGCTCCACTTTCAGGTTTATGCTATCAACCAAATCCTTTTCACTTTGCCATTTAGCACGCAGTGAATCACGTTCGGCTGATAAATTGGCTATTTCCTCGCTCAGCTCTTTCACCCGTGCAGTATCTTTTTCACGCTTGATAGCTTCACGCTCAATCTCCAGTTGCATTATACGGCGCTCCATTTCATCAACGGCCTCCGGCACCGAATCCATTTCCATACGCAATTTGGATGCAGCTTCATCCATCAGGTCAATCGCTTTATCCGGTAGGAAACGGTCAGATATATACCGCTGCGACATTTCAACCGCGGCTATTATGGCCTCATCTTTAATATGCACCTTGTGGTGGGTTTCATAACGTTCTTTCAAGCCACGTAAAATAGAGATCGCATCAGCCGTATCTGGTTCATCAACCAGCACCATCTGGAAACGGCGTTCCAGCGCTTTGTCTTTCTCTAAATACTTTTGATACTCGTTTAGCGTAGTGGCACCAATAGCCCTCAGTTCGCCGCGGGCTAAAGCGGGTTTCAATATATTGGCAGCGTCCATAGCCCCTTCACCGCCACCGGCGCCTACTAAGGTGTGTATCTCGTCAATAAACAGGATGATCTCGCCATCGGATTGGGTAACTTCTTTTATTACTGCTTTTAACCGTTCTTCAAACTCGCCTTTGTATTTGGCACCAGCTATCAGTGCACCCATATCCAATGAGTATACTATTTTACTTTTTAGGTTCTCGGGCACGTCGCCTTTTATAATACGGAAAGCAATACCCTCTGCAATAGCGGTTTTACCTACGCCCGGCTCTCCTACTAAAATAGGGTTGTTCTTTGTACGGCGCGATAATATCTGTATTACCCGGCGTATCTCGTCGTCGCGACCAATAACAGGGTCAAGCTTACCCGATTCGGCATATTCGTTTAAATCACGGGCGTATTTATTCAGCGCGTTATAAGTCGCTTCAGCGTTTTGATCGGTCACCTTGCTATCACCGCGTAAACCTACAATGGCCTTTTTAAGATCTTTCTCGCTTACGCCCATGTCTTTAAGCAATGTGCCGGCCTTATCATTTACAGCTAAAATGCCCAATAAAACATGTTCAACCGAAACAAACTCATCTTTAAATTCTTTTAGGTAGCCCTGTGCTTTTTGCAAGGCACTATTAGCGTTTGATGAAAGATATACGTTGCTGCCGCTAACTTTAGGGAATGACGCGATCTGCTGATCGAGCTGCTCGTTAAGCCGGTTAATATTTACGTTTAATTTTTTTAACAGGTAGGTGATCACATTTTCATCAACCAATAATAAACCTTTCAACAGGTGTGCATTCTCAATAGCCTGCTGCTGGTTACCTGTAGTAATCTCGGAAGCTTTTTGAACAGCCTCCTGCGCTTTTATGGTAAAGTTGTTAAAATTCATAGTATTAATTGTTGTTCAAACCTCCTGCCAATGAGCATTATATGAAAAAAAGTCAGGCAGAATTAAAAGCATCAGACAGTTTGTCAATCATTACATAAACCCCTTATCATAAATATGTCATTAATTCCTATTGTTTTGTTTATGTGCGCTTTAGGGCAAAAAATTTATAGTTTTGCTATACTAAACCACACACATTTGTGAATATTTACTTTTTTAAAAACATCCCGGCGAACAACCGCGCCGCCTTTCGCAAGCATTACACACTTCAAAACCTGAAGGCGGTGCAGGTTGCCAGCGCTATATTTTTTGCCCTGAATGTTTTTTTACGGCTATTTTACACACTGGTACCCAATAGTTTAACACGTGCTGCAAACTTTCCCGAGTTTAATTATAGCAACTGGGCTTATATTATCCTTACGCCCATATTTTATCTCATTAGTAAACAGCTATTAACCGCGTTTGGTAAAAAAAATAAGCCGACCGGACTAATGAATGCTTTCGTAATCACATTTTCGGTTTACCTGATGTTTAGCGGTATCCTGGCCAGCTTTATTGCTATGTATAACCTTCAGGATAACCTGACTATGTACCTGGTAGCATTAATAACCGTTAGTGTAATGTGTGTGTTTGAGTATGAAGATACTATTATGCTCACTATCCTTACCGAACTGTTGTTTACCGTAATTTTGTTTTGGTGTGAAACCGACCCTACCGAAGTAATTTACAATCAGGTTACCTCTATGGTGTTATTATGCGGATTTTACTTTATTACACGATATATATATTCGTATAAGGCCAGCCACTTTATGCATCTGAATGAGATCCAGCGTAAAAACATCGAGATAGAGAAAGCCAGCGATTTCAAAAATGATGTATTAGGCATTGTAGCGCACGATTTGCGTAACCCTATAGCAGCCATAGAATCGATAGCTATGATTATGGAACTGGAAAGCCCGGATGAGGAATTGCAAGATAACCTGGGTATGATCAAAACGTCATGCGTTAAAGCACGCTCTATTGTAAGCGATTTACTTGAGGTAGCCAAAAACGAGAACGACCGCCCATTTGAAACACAACTAATAGAATTGAATGCTTTAGTAAAAAATACTATTGCTACCTGGAAAAGTATGAGCGAGGTACGCAATCACATCAGACTGACGGAGCACGAAAAAAACGTATTTGTGCATATTAACCCCGAAAAATTTAACCGGGTATTGGACAATCTGATCAGTAACGCGTTGAAATTCTCGAAAGAACGGGATGATCTTGATATTATATTAGGGCACGATCATCATATGGCCCTACTGCAAATACAGGATCATGGTGTAGGGATACCAGCAGCCATGCTGCCACATATTTTTGAACGCTTCACCAAAGCAGGCCGCAGCGGTTTAAAAGGTGAAACATCTACAGGCCTGGGGTTAAGTATTGTTAAACAAATTATAGAAAAACATGGCGGCAAAATAAGTGTGGCAAGCGAAGAAGGTAAGGGCTCGACCTTTAGCATATGGTTGCCTTTAGCCAAGGGTGAGTAACGATATTAGTCGTTAGTTTTCATAAAATAATTCACTCCATAGCCCCATACTTCCTTAATAGTGGTATTCCACCAGGTTAGCGCCTCAAAATTTGGTATCAGATCGGCCAAACGGGGCCAGCCAACATCTCCTGATATAAAGTCGCAAGGATAAGCCACCACATTAACACCGGCATTTTTGAAAATGTGCATAGCCCTGCGCATGTGATAGGCTGATGTTACTAGCAGGTACGGTGGTTTTAAGCCACTTTTTTTTAATAAGGCGGCCGAGTATTTAGCGTTCTCCAACGTATTACGCGATTTTCCTTCGATAAGGATAGTGCTGTCACCAAAATGCAATTGCTTAAGCTGTTTGCGTGTCCACTCCCCTTCAGAAAATTGGTCTGGGTTTATATTGCCATTGCCACCACTGATTAATATATGCGATGCCTTGCCTGTACTGACTAACCGTATACCCTCAATAAACCTGTCTGACGAATGATTAAACCGCCCATCTTTATCATTGATCTGTGAGACAAAACCACCTAAAACTATAGCACAACTGTAATGTGCATTTTCGGGCAGATTGGTTGCGGGCCATTCCCAGGCATGGGCAAACCAATTGCATAACCAGGTATTAGAAAATATGGCCAATAGAACTATACCCGCTATAGTGGCCCATTTCCTAAGCTTTTGCCTTTTGGTGAATATGGCTATTACCAATAAAACTATGATCCAGTTAATAGGGAAAATTAGAAACAACAGGATTTTTGAGAGCAGGAAATACATAAGCCAGATTTAATTGTAAAGGCGGTTTAGTAATGGTTACGTTTCATAACCTTAACCAGTTGCCTTTGCCGTTTGGCTGCATAATAATCTTGAGTTATTAAAATGGCATGTATAACCCCCGGTATCCAAAAACAGATGGTTAAAATAATATTTAATAGCAGCGTAAATAATCTGCCTGTGGTTAAAACCGCAGCTGGGGGGAATATAAAGCAAAGGAAATAGCGCATAAATGTATTACTTGTTTAGGCTAATATACAAATAGCTGATTATATTGCGCTACATCATTATACAAGCTATGTCTAACATTAATTTGATTATAGAAGAACGCCCGCGTAACATCGGTAACTTTATGGTTGGCCGCCTGCTGCCATTTCAAACTAAGCGAATGGTTGGCCCTTTTATTTTTATCGACCATATGGGCCCGGCAAAGCTATCTGCGGGTGAAAACCTGGATATACCACCGCATCCGCACATTGGCTTATCAACCCTTACTTATTTATTTGAGGGTAATATTATGCACAAAGACAGCCTGGGCACAGCCATAGAAATTAAACCCGGACAAGTAAACTGGATGACTGCTGGTAAAGGTATTGTACATAGCGAACGTACACCAGATAACCTGCGTAACAGTGAAAAAACTTTACATGGACTGCAAATTTGGGTGGCATTACCTAAACAGTTAGAGGACATGGCCCCCTCCTTTTTCCATGCTAATGAAGATGAGTTACCCACATGGGAAAACGATGGTGTAAGTTACACTTTGGTGGCCGGTGAAATTGCGGGCAAAAAATCGCCGGTGCCGGTTTATAGTCCGCTTTACTTTTTGCAATTGAAAAGCGAAAACAGGCAAACCATAAAACTTGGTAACGACTTATATGGCGAAGTTGGCCTGTACATATTAGAAGGTAGTATTGAAAGCGATGGTACAACTTTTCAACCAAAAGAATTATTAGTGGCCAATGATAGCAAACTGTGTGAATTTACTATGAATGCCCATACAACAGTTTATTTTTTTGGCGGCGAACCGTTCCCCGAAGAACGTTTCATTTACTGGAACTTTGTTGCCACCAGCCAGCAGCGGATTGAACTGGCTAAAGCAAAATGGCAAGCACAACAATTTGAACCAGTGCCCGGTGAAACCGACTTTGTACCACTGCCGCCAGAAAACCTGCATTTAAAAGCGCGTACATAATATAAAAAAGCCCCCCTGGTACAACCAGGGGGACAACGCTTAATCATATATATTAGGATCGGGTAGTTATTTTATTGTTGTACTTTTTATAAATGTGCCTGTCGCATCAAATTGCACGGCATAACGCGTCCCGCTGGCGTCTATCAACACCACATATTTAGATACTACGCCGTTAACCTTTTCTACAAAAGCTTTATCAAATACGTAACCGGCATAAGTGGTGGTTAAGTAAGTGCTGATTGCTGCTGGCAAATTAGCCTGTAAAACCGGGGTTTTAATTGGCCGCGGATAAAGCTGTATCCTTTTAAGAAATACCAGTTTAGAATTGAATGATGTAGCAAATAAACCTTTATTGGCACTAAATACAATATAGGTCGTATCTTTTGTTACTACGGCATGCAGCAAGGTATCGGTAGCATAATTAGCTGTAAAATAGCTTTTAATAGCACTTGGCAATGCGCTTAAGGCTATCGTATCCGGGTGCATACCATTACGGTTATCAAAACGGCCGCCCATATGCCATCCTGGTCCGTCGTGATCGTTACGCTCGCGTTGTTCCAGCACTTGTATAAAAGCACCGCTGGCATCAAATTTTAAGCCTACCGGCTTGCCATTGTAATTAATAGCAACCACGTAGCCAATAACTGTACCAGCCGGGTTGATAATTTTAAAAGCTTTCTGGAATGTATAGCCAGAATAGTTTGTAGTTAAATAAGTAGTGATAGTAGTTGATAAAGCGCTTAATGCCACCGTATCAGTATGTAGCCCCGGGGCACAGGCATGCATCAGGAATACAGAATCTTTTGTTGCAGATGTAGTTAAACTTCCGCTTGTGGTAGTAGATGCAGCTATCAAAATATCGCCCGTTGTTGTTGTAGCAACCGATGCGGACGATGCGTCCTTGGTAGCCGGATCAATAAGCGAACTGCTTTTGTTACATGATGTCAGTGCGAAAGCAAATATCGCGACTGCTGCAGTGGTGAGGTAAATGTTAACTAATTTTTTCATGTCTCTAAATTTAAGTTGGGGTATTTATTTAGGATGAAATTAACGAGTTACCTTTTATAGCTCAGCAATGTATCGGCGAATGGGCAAAATGAATGGATTAATGGCGTGTTTGGGTTCAAGTTCGGGAGCCTATGTGACTTGTTTACCGTAAAGGACGATAAAATGAGATCAGTTCTGCTTTAAAAATGCGGTCAATCCATCAATATTATCAGTACCAATTACATCGGCATGTAGTTTCATTAATTGTGTCCAGCCGGCTTTGTTATCAGGCGCATCCCAAAAACGGATAGTTTTGCCAATGCTGTGCACACTATCTATAATGTGCTTTAATCTTTGCTCTTGTGCAGGTGGTATAGTACCTACGCCCTTCCATTTCGAATACAGGGAATATTGCAGGCTTATCTGTCCTACCCGCTTTAATTGTTCGGCATTATAAGTATGCCGCAGGTCTTCATCAAAGAAAATAAAATCGGGATAGGTATTAAACAGGCTTGGTGCCGGCCTGTTACCACTGATAAGAATTAATAACCTGCCATTTGGTTTATGGCCTACGCAAAATTTACGCACCGACTTTAATTCCAGTATCAGTTCGGGCATCAGGTACCAGTAATCCTGCTTTAAGTCTATCAGTAAAGTTAAATGTCGGCTGGTATCTTTCTTCAAAGCTTCTTTTATGGGGTCGAGATATAATTTTTTCAATGTGCGGGTCGCTTGCAAATGCTTATAATCATGCGCTACCAGCAGTGTGCTATTCACCATAAAAATGTCGGCTTCTATAGCGTTAAAGCCAGCATTGTATGCATGAAAAAAGGGCACAGTTTGCTCATAATCGTTATGCGAATGTGTGGCCGGGATTATTTGCTGGGCACTACACAGTTTAGCGGCAACCAATAGAATTACTGACAATCTTAAAAATTTCATAGTTACAATTATAGCTTTTTAATACAGTATACTAAAAGCAAAACAAATTTTACAACACACTGTTATTTAGCCATATAAATATCACTATGTTAAGTCGGGCTATACATTTAACATAATGATAATATTGAATTAACACGTCGACTATCTAACTTTGCGCCAAATGCAACAAACCCTATGAAAAAACACAAATCCGAAATAATTAAAACGGCTCGCAAAACTGTCAGAAAAAATATTGAAGCAGGAATTGTCGCACACCTTAAAGAGCTTACTGCTAAAATTGGCCCGGTTTCCAAAAAACTAACTAAAGTAATTGACAAAGGATCGCAGAAACTGGCCAAAAAAATTGCTAAAGAAATTGTATTGCTTAAACCAACATCGGTTGAATCGGCCCCGGCCCCTGTAACACCGGCCGTTAAGCCCGCCGTCGCAGCACGTAAAGCACCCGTAGCTAAACCTGCTGCCAGCAAAACCAAAGTGGTTAAATAATACAGGTACAATATTTTACAACAACTGCCCGGCTATGCCGGGCTTTTTGTTTTTATAAACACCTTGATATAGCTATGCACATAGATGTATTTAAAGGATCCCCATAGTCGCATGATATCATACAAACCTATATCTTTACCAAAAAATCCATATACAGCGCATGAGTAAATTTATTGCCAGTTGGTTTGGCATTGGTTATATAAAAGGAGGCGGCACTATTGCTGCGGCCGTTACCTGTGGCCTGATATGGCTGCTATGGCTTACGCAAGTGGGGAAAAACGACTGGATATTGCTCCTTATTACCTTCGCTATAACGCTAATAGGTATTTACGTTGGTAACAAGGTTGAACCTTTTTGGGGTAAGGACAGTTTCCGCGTAGTGATTGATGAAGTAGCTGGCATGTTGGTTACTATGCTTTTTATTCCGCATAATGGGTGGCTGCTGCTGGCAGGCTTAGTACTATTTCGTTTGTTTGATATTGTAAAACCCTTGTTTATACGCCGGTTGGAAGCCTTGCCCGGCGGTACCGGGGTAATGATGGATGATATTTTGGCCGGTATTTACGGCAATATAGTTTTACAGATAGCAATATTGTTCCTTCACATCTAATATTTGGAAAGCGGTAGCTGAATTATACCTGCCTATATCATGATGACGTACAAACCCTGTAATTCAGTTAATTACATTGCAATTACCTAATCTGCTCATCCATTTGTCAGAAACCACCAGGTAAGTAAAAACACCGGATAATAATTTACTAAATTTGCAGGTATTAGCATTACTATGATCCTGCCCCAATTTTCAGATAATCCTTTTCAGATCAAACTTTCATTCCACAAACTGATTGAAAGGTATGAAGAGATTGCGGTTAGCGATTCCGGCTACCCTGGCAAAAACGCGCAGGCAATTTTAAAAGAAATTGAACCCCACCCTGAATTACGTGATGGTATTACTAAAGTTGAACAGGTAAAAGATAATGCCGTAGTAATTTCGAAACTGTTAGCGGAGTTATTTCCAACTGCACTTACTAAAAACGAGATAAAAGCCGTCAGTATCCCCTATCTAAGCCTGATATTTAATTATTCGGAAAGGTTTAGCCAAATACTTAAAGACGCCGGCGATGATTTTGATATTAATATCCGCGATTTTGATTACCATCAATTTTATATAGCAAGCTGCTGTTTAATATTGAACAGGTTTTACGGCACCAATCTGGATTTTACAAAACCGCTTTTTTATGATATTCCATCAGCTGATGGCATTATCAGGCATTACCGGATATTATACAACGCCGATTTTATAGATATCATCCCTACAGAAAGTGCGCCGACGTTATCAAAATCCGATATCGACCTGCTGGTTGATAATTACGATGACCTGGAACTATGGAAAAAAACCTTTCCCATTGGTGCATGGGTATTAAAAGGTTTTGCCTTAATGACCTTGGTTGACGTTACTGTAGAAAATGCCGTTTCAAACCTAAAAACAAATTTATTGGGCATTGCCTCGGGTCCCGATTTGCAGCACAGCCTGGCAGGCATTTTTAAATCGATATTTAAAATACCCGACCTAAAAATAGGTTTTACATCGTTTGACCGCGACGAGTGGCGTTTTAGCAGTAAGCCTTTTGGCCAGCGCGTTAACAGCTACCTGCTTCCCAACGGCAAGGATGATGATTGCCGGACGCTTTTATGTGCCGACCCGTATGATAAACTTATTAAAGAGCACGATTATTTCGCCGTAGCGGATGTGGACGATTTTATAGCTAAAACACCCGGCAGCGACATGGGCCTGCGTTTTAAAGAACAGAATATCCGCAGCTTTATTTTGGCGCCGGTAGTAAAGAATGATGCGTTACTGGGTGTGCTTGAACTGGTTTCGCCGCGGCCCAGAGAGTTTAACAGCGTTAATGCACATAAGCTGGAAATTGTGATGCCGTTTATTACGGATACGATTGACAGGAAAGTATCCGAACTACAGAACCAGATACAAGCTGTTATCCAAAACAATTACACCACCCTGCATCCCAGTGTTGATTGGAAATTTAAACGCGAAGCGCAGAATTACATTCACCATACCATGGCTGGTTTAACCTATAGCCTAAAAGAAATTGCGTTTAAGGATGTTTACCCATTATATGGGCAGGTTGATATTAAAGACTCTTCTATTACCCGCAACCTGAGTGTTAAAACTGATTTATTGCTTCAGCTTAACCAATTGATATTGATACTTGAACAATTGGGCAAATATCAATCGGTCGAAACTCATTTGATTGAGATAAGGAACTTTGTAGATGACCTGTCGGGTGATATTAAAGCGGATACAGAACAATCTATACAAAGTTATATTGAAGCCAATGTGTATCCATTGCTTAAAGCAGATAATCATTTAAACGATCATCTGAAGGCACTGATAAATAATTACTTTGAACAGGTGGATCAGCACGGCGGCGAATTTTATAACAACAGGCGCAGCTACGAAAAAACGCTATCGCTGATAAATGATAAACTAACCGGCATATTGGACGAAAGACAAAGCGAAATACAGCAGTATTTCCCGCATTATTTCGAAAGATTCAAAACTGATGGCGTAGAACATACCATGTACATCGGCGCTTCAATTGCCCCCACACAAGCATTTTCTCATAACGATCTTAAACGCCTGCGTTTATGGCAATTAATGGTAACAGCTGAAATGGAGATAGAACATTTCCATTTAAAAGAAGCACTGCCTTTCCATTTAGATGTAACATCACTTATCCTTGTTTTCAGTACACCAATTGCTATCCGTTTCCGGATGGATGAAAAGCACTTTGATATTGATGGCGCTTATAATGTACGTTATGAAGTAATTAAAAAACGGATTGATAAGGCTTGTATACTGGGTACCGAAGAACGCATTACCAGGCAAGGTAAAATCACCATTGTATATTCAAAAGTTGAAGAAGCTGCGGAATACACCCATTATATCAATATCTTACAAGCGCGCGGCATACTGGCCGATCATATTGAACATTTTGATGTAGAAGACCTTCAAGGTGTATCGGGCTTAAAGGCATTGCGGATAGGTGTAATGCACAAACATAACCTTGCGGTGTTACCGGCTTTCTCTTATCATACCTTATACCGTCAGTTAGATCAAAACCTGAAACCTGCTGAAATATAAGGATAAGCCCCTTCCTTTGAGAACCCCATTACACATTGTACCAGGAACAATTCACCCGGTAAAAAGAACAAGCCGCCGCCATAACCCATATGTAGTTGCGATGATGTTTCGCCCGGTGCCCATACCCTTCCTACATCGTTAAAGCCTATCAACCCCAATGTGCCGGGTAATAAATAAGAAGTAACGTCAGCAATTTTCATACGCACCTCCAGGTTATTAAAGACCATAGTTTTGCCCGTGAAACGCCAGCTATAATAGCCACGCAAATTTTGGCTGCCTCCTAATTTTAGCTGCTGGTAAAAGGCTGCATTACCCAACGTTGTGCCTGCGCCAATACGATCCGCCACAATAAAAGTTGAATCGTTGCCAGGGTTAAGGTAAAAGCTAAATTCCGACTGTATCTGCCCGTAACTATGCGCATTGCCGTTAAGGCCTTTCATTCCCGTTATATCAGTATCCCAGTAGATGCCTTTGTGAGGGATAACGCTTTTATTCCGGGTATCCAGGGTAAACCCGGCTACCACACCCGCAAACCCCTGCCCTGCAAACACTTTTTCATCCGGGTGCTGCGTATCGTATATTTTTAAATATTTGTGCTGGTTATCGCCGCCATCGCCATTATAATACTGCCCGGCAACACCGGCACTAACCCGCCAATTATCATAGTTATGCTCCAGCTTTATGTCTGCTTTCAAGTAATTATAAATATTACGATAATACCTGCTTTTTTGCTCACCTTCATTAATAAACGCGCTGTTATTACCTACACCAAAAAAATAGCTGGTATAATTAGGGCCTTTGCTTAACACGTTTATTAACAGGTCGCTTTTACCGGCTACCTGTTTAAACTTACCTTTATAGTTTAGCAAAAGCGCGTTTGCCCCAAAACCATAATTAACCATCAGGCTTTGCCTGAACGCATAAGGGTCCTTTCGGAAACCCTGTTTCTGATAAATAAAATCGCCAATAAACTCTAACCCGTAATCGCGGCTATAGCTTACCAACATCAATGGCTGCAAAAAATCATAAGCAAAACTTTTTTTGTTATAATTATTTACCAACGTATCTGCGGCAGTGCGCAAGCGCGCCTGGCTTACATCAGGTAACTTATTTTTCTCATCCGAGCGGTCGTATACATACCTGTTACCTTTACCAGTGATGTTGCTATCAATAGCAAAAGTGTCTTCATCATCCCCACCCACCATGCGTACAGTTATAGGCGATGAATGATCGCCATGCACCGCGAATACATCTTCGCCCCCCATGCCATACAACCTAACTTCTTTGGTAACAGCCGGATCAAATATGCGCTGATAGATCACCTGGTCTTGTGTGCCGTCTTTTTTAAGCTTGTTTATTTTTACTGTTACCTGGCCTGCGGTACCGTTAGTAATATCAATATGTTCGCGTTTGTTTGTGCCCGGGACATCTACACTTTTTGATATAAAACGGTAGTATTTTAAAGCCCATTGCTTCATCGTATTCCTGCGGACGATCAATTTATGCGAGATATCAGCCCCGCAAAGTTTGTAAATAGTGTCGGGCATCTGTCTCATGGCATCGCCGATCACCTTATCGGTAAGCTTGCTTTGTACTTCGGTAATGGTTTCTTCCCACTGCTTCTGGTCTAAACTATTTAGAAAATAGCGGTCAAAATACCGTGCATTTAAATTCCAGCGGTTGATAGAACGGATATGGTCCTGATAGCTTTGGAATTTTGACATCAGCAAGTGTCGCGAAACTAACCACGGCAATACCCCTGATGTACTATAAAACACCTGGTCCCTATCGCGTGGAACGGGTTCATAAACTATATTGCCTTCGTTGTCCTTATTGCGCTGCCAGCGCCATTGGTCGCTATGGCGGTCCCAATCGCCCAGCAGCATATCCAGTAAACGGGCTTTAAGCACAGTTTTCTGATCGACCCGGTTATCATTATCTTCCTGTAACTTTCCCTGTGCCTTATCGGTATTATCGGTTTTACTGGCGTCCAGGGGTTCGCGCTCTTCAAAAAGAAATACCTGGTTGGCAAAATCTTTTTGATACTTGCCAAACGCCGGATCATCGGGTACATAAACAATTTCGGGATGAGCATGCGGTACACCCAGTGCCTGGGCCATTGGTGGTACAACAACAGCTGAAAAAGGGTGTTCGGCAGATATTTGGTCGGCTACGATAGTGGCAGCCACACTTTTACGTAAAGTTGGCGGCAATATCCGTTCGGGGTATTTTTGAATGGTGCGCAAAACCCACTCCTGCCCACTGGAATCCTGCAAACGTATAGATTTAGTTTGCATGCCCCCGCCTTTTTGCAAAATCTTCAACCCACCATTTTCCTGCGATAAATGAAACACCCTTAACTTAACCGGGGCCGCCCATAATTTCCGGTAGCTTTCGCCAAAAATAGCGCGGTGGGTTTGGCTTACAGTGTTAAATAAAGGTTCTATGGCAACTGTAATGCTGTCGTTTTTCACCGCGGACTGGGCAGATGCCAGCCCCGTCGCTAATAATAAAAGCAAGGTCATAATGATGTTGGCAATGCCCAGTCTTTTCCATAAAGCCATCATAGCCATTTATTTTTTATAGCTAAACCTTAATACGTTGCCTGATGCTATTTTATCGCCTTCGTTTGAAATATACAGGGTGTTATTACCGTCAAACGCTATACCTTCGGGTTGCATGAAAACTCCGGGGTTTAGCGGATAAACCGCTTTAACTTTCCAGCTGCTATCAGTAATTACTAATATTTTATTTACCGACGATAGCACATACCATTCGTTTGTTTGTTGATTTTTTGCTAAGGCCGACGGATGAAAGCTTATTTTACCCTGCCCCAGCTTCGCTGCAATATCCTGAACATCAATAGCGGATTTCCCCGTACTTTTAATTGCGCCGTTAGCTGTTAATGTGAAACTGTAAATACTGCATTCCTTGCTTGTTTTTTCATTGCTACAATGTTTGCATAATGCATAAAGCTGGTTTGTTTTCTCGTCGGCATACAAACCTTCGTATTCTCCTTGCGGTAAAATATTATCCCATTTTTGAACACTACCTGTCATACCGGTTTTTAACCGAGCAAGCGGACATACAAAGAGTACTCCGTCACTGCGCAATATAATAACCTGGTTACCCAATACGGCTATATCTTCATAATCGCCCCCCTTGCCAAGCTCCGAATGTGAAACCTCTTTGTCACCCGGTTTAAAATAATAAACGCGGCCCTCTTCATCATCCTCGGCATATAATGTATCGGCATTGCCATTGTGAAATGCAATGCCCGATATTTCGGTCAGCCTCTCGGGCATGTTATATTTCACCGGCTTATTCAAATCATATCCCGGCGGCGAAGCATAATTTTTTTTATCTGTACAGGATATAACCAGCACGCTGAACAAAGCAAAGAAAGTAGTTAAAAACACCCTTATTTTCTTCATACCACTGTTTGCTTTAGCTTTAACAATTTATATATCTGTTCTTGCGAACGGACTGAAGCGGTTTCTGCAGCTATAGGCACATTTTCTATTTTTTCATTCAGCATTACCGCCTGTTGGTTATCTTGTAGCTGCAGGTTTATAATACTGGTTATTTCCGCTTTTACCTGTTCATCATAAACGGGGAAACAAACTTCTATCCTGCGGTGCACATTCCGGTTCATCCAATCGGCCGACCCCATATATACTTCGGGCTGGTTATTGTTATGAAATATAAATACGCGCCCATGCTCTAAATAACGATCAACAATGCGTTTAATAGTAATGTTTTCGCTCATGCCTTTTACACCGGGCACCAAACAGCAAATACTGCGCACGATCATGCTGATCTTAACACCGGCATTTGATGCTTCGTATAGTTTAGCTATTAGTACCTTCTCTTCCAGATTATTCAATTTAACAGTGATGGCGGCCGGCAATCCTTTAGCAGCATTATTTTTCTCTCTGTCAATCATGGCCAGAAACCTGTCCTGCAAATTAAATTGGGCAACCAGCAAATGCCGGAATTTGATCTGGTCGGGCGCTTTAGGCTTTTCGCGTTTAGCCAGGAAAATAAACAACAACTCCACTTCGCGCAATATTGCCCCATTGGCAGTCATCAGGATATGATCGGTATAAAACGCGGCCGTGCTTTCGTTAAAATTCCCTGTGGCCAGCAGTCCGTAATATTTAACCCTATCGTTCACCCTACGTTTTACCAACGCTACTTTGGCGTGTACTTTCAGGGCTGTTACGCTATAAACAATATCCACCCCGGCTGCTTTCATTTTTTTGGCCCATTTCAGGTTGTTAGCTTCATCAAACCGGGCTTTCAGTTCAATAAGTACAGTCACTTTTTTGCCGGTGGCAGCAGCGTTTATTAACGCGTTAACTATCCTTGAATCGCTGGCCACCCGGTATAGCGTTACATATATTTCTTCAACTGATTCATCGAGCGCGGCCTCGTTAAAAAACCGTAATATGGTACCGTAGGATTGATACGGCGTGCTGATCAATTGATCTTTGATGGCTATACGGTCAAAGATGGATTCCCGCTCGTCGGCCGGGTTGTAAATAATAGCAGGCCATTTTTCGTAATACAACGCGGGGATGCTTACCGGGAAGCTGAACAGGTCTTTAAGATTATGGTAATTACCGCCTTGCACGTTGCTTGATGTGGGTATATCCCAGTTCTCGTTCACTAATTGTAATATGCGTAAAGGTATGCCCGGCTGGTGCAAAAACCGTGTGGCGATACCCGAATCCCGCTTCTGTAGCTGTTCTTCTATTTGGTCTGATAGATCGCCAGAATATTCATCTTTTAGGTCGAGCTCAGCATCGCGGGTAATTTTGAAGGAATAGCAGCCGGTAACTTTTTCGTTTTTAAATAGCTGACCCAGGTTATGCCTGATGATATCATCAATAAAAAGGATATATGTTTTGCCTTTAGATGCTACCTTAAAAAAACGCGGTAACTCGCCCGATGGAATGTTAAGTATGATGGTTTTTTCCAGCTTACCACCGTATTCCAACGTAACCAGCAGGTACAATTGGTTATTTTGTGGGAACAGCTTCTTTTTATCTGATAATTCAATTGGCTGCAAAAATGCCATGATCTGGCTAAAAAAGTAGTCCTCTATTGCCGGAACAATTTCCTCAGGTATAACCTCATTAAAAAGTAAATGGATCTTATTTTGCAGCAGCCCGGGGATAATGCCACCCCTCAGTATCTCGCCGTATTTTTCCTGTTGCCTTTGAATAGTCTGTTTTGCAATAAGCAATGGGTTGTTTCCCGCGCTTGTGTCCTTTAGCCTGCCTAAGTTATCCAGGGCCGAAAGCACCGGCATACGCACCCGGTAAAACTCATCCAGGTTTGATGAAAAGATAGCCAGGAAATTCACCCGCTCCATTAAAGGTACGCTATCGTTGGCGGCCTCTAATAAAATGCGCCCGTTAAAGGATAGCCAGCTTAAATCACGGTCGAAATAAGAATATTCAGCCATTGCAGATTTAATGAGCCGGCAATGCCGGTACAGCGCTATTATGAATTATGGAAGAAATAATGAATGCAACAACAGCCACTATTAACCCAAACATAAATATATTATAAGCAGCCCTTAACAGGCGGTATTTACGGCCCAATACCACGCCTTGCGAATAAACATCCTTTATTAGTGTGCCATATAGAAAATCCGAATCGTTCATCACTTTTATCATACCATGGGTATAATCTTCCAGGTTCATTCTGTAAAAGTTGCCGAAGAAAAGCAGGTTTACCGTTTTATTATCCATATCCTGCTGGGTGTAAGTACCATTAGGGATATGGGGGCGTGTTGCCAGGATAGAGAATATCATAGATACCAAACTAATGCTTAATAATATAAAGCTTGGAATAGCCAAAAAAGCATTCTCATCTAGTTTTTTCAAAACCAAACTGATAATAGCCGACAGGATAATGGAGTTTACTGTAATCAATATATGTGCTTTCTGATCGGCCATATCGCTTAAGCGCTGGTTATTACCCGACGTGATCCTGAACATGGTTTCTATCCCTTTTTCAGGCCGTTCGCCTTTTGGCTTTTTCTTAACTTTTTCAAGCTTAGGCCCGTTTTTTTCATCTTCAGGCTTAAACATTGAAACCTCATCTTTTACATCGTCCTTTTTCCCACCTTCCTGCTGCTTATCTTCCAATGTTTCTGCTTGTTTTTCTTTCAGCTTTTGCAGGTTCTTTTCCTGCTGGTCGCTTAGCAATAGCTGGGCGTAATCGGTAAAATAGCGGTGGTTTTCAAGTAGTTCTATATTTTTCTGGCGCCATTGCTGCCTATCAATATCAGCATGCTTAAATTTTTCAAATTCCTTTCGTAATTGCTTGCTGCGCCCAATAAATTTATCAGTACCTAAATGAAAAAGATCGGCATCGCATAAAATTTCCTGCAACAAGCCATTAGGTTTTTGCGGCATGGTTGTGGCAATAATACAGCCGGTAATTTTATCTATTACCTCCTGCCCCGTCTTTTCTTTCAGGAATTCGGCAGCCAGTTCGGCACTGCGCGCTTCGTGATTTGCTTTATCGGTAAAATAACCGGTATCATGAAACCAGGCGGCTGTTATTACAATAAAAAAATCCTCGTCGCTAAGCTGGTAATGGTTGGCAATGCGTGTAGCGGTTGCTACTACATTTTTGGTATGTTTCAGGTCGTGATAAAGCAATTCATCATCGTGGTGAGTATCAAAATACGTCAGCACATATTGCTTAACCTCTTCCAATAATTGTTGAAAGTCCATAAGTTTCGATGTCGGTCATCCAAATTTACCTTAAAAATCCACAATTACTTATTTGGGGATAAAAAAGAGTGCTACTTATGATAACCAGGCATTCAAATGAACGAAATAAAACTACTAATGTTTTTATGGGTTAAACATACTTTTAGCGCGCAAAAAGAGGCTAAGTTATAACGAGCCTCTGCGCAATACCCTAAAAGGCATTTTCACCTTTTGGCATTGGTCTTTAATAAGCAGGTTGCCCACAGTACGCCCCATTTCGGTAAAATCGGTTGTAAACACGGTAATGTCCATCAACTCCTTCAGCACAGTTTCATTAAACGAGATGATGCCGATATCCTGACCCAGTTTAAGGTTGGTTTGACGTATTTTCTTTATTAATTCCGCCAGTTCGGTTTCTTCGATAGCTATGTAAGCCGTACCTGCCTGCAAAGTTTCATCTTCGGCATTTTCGCTGACATCGAACTTTTTATTGATCAGGCCTGCAAACTTTCGCACGCCGTCAATAATTTCAAGCGGATGGTTGCTGTATGCCGGTATTATAATTACCAGCCTGTCATACTTCACAAACATATCTGCTACAGATACAAGGGCGTTGTAAGTATCGTTCTCAAAATCCTGATATACAGCCATGTAACTACCATTCAAACCGTTTACATCTTTATCCAGCATCAGTAACTTTTGCTGTGGGATCTTTTTTAACGCGTTCAGGTAGTTTTTGTCGGGTGTTTCATAAAAAAAATGCGGCATAACCACATAATAATCATACTTACCGGCGCTTTCGGCTATAATATCATTCAATATTTTAACGTCGTAATGGTGTATCTGTAAATCTACACGCGCGTTCTCGGCCAGTATTTCCAGTATACCATAATAGATAAGCTTTTTGTAATAGCTGATCTTATTGAAGATAAGCAATACCTTTAATTTCTGCTTGTCTTTATCAACCACGCAAAAACCTTTACCTGCAACCTTTGTGATATAGCCCTTCTTTTTAAGGTGCATATACGCCCGCTGCACGGTTACCTTAGACAGGCCCTCCTGTTCGCATACCACATTCATGGATGGCAGGCGGTCATTGTTTTTCAGAACGCCGGTTTGGATATCATTAATTACGGAATCAATGATCTGCTGAAATTTAAAACGTGTGTGGTCGGTTGAATACTTGATGTCCATTTGCTGCCTGATAATTTAGATCAGATAAGTTCACTTAGCCTTTATATTCCAGAGATTCAGGCATCTGAAATAAAAAAGAGATAAGTTGAAATTAAATATAGAAATATTAAACTATAAATATCAACAGCTATGAAATTAATTTCAACTTATTTCACTTTCACCTTACTCCAGAATTTCTGTTGATAACCGGTTGATGGCATTATCGGCTTAATGGCTTCAGCTACCTCTATCGGCAGGTCCGATTCCAGTATATCTGCGCCCATCGTAAAGGTTTCGCGATAATGCTCGGCCCGCTCGGCGGGACTTTTTAACTTATCGTAACTTGGCGCTGCCGATATCATACACATTACGCCTTTGGCATGCAGCAGTTCCATTATTTCTTTGTTTTCGGGCTGGTTTTTAGGGCCAATATAGGCTATCATGTTTTTCCATGGCACGCCGGCTTTTTCATATTCGTAAAATGCTTTTTTGGTAAGCACAAAAGCCGATAACATGTGGTTAGGGTTATCGTCCACATAAAATTTGGCTTCACTTGCTTTATGCACGGTAAGCATAATCATATCGTTTTTGCACTCGCGTAATATTTTAGCGGTCATGGCAAGCGGTACGTCTTTATGGTCAAGGTTTAAAATGGTTTTGCCCTTGCTCCACAAAATCATTTCCTTCAGCGTTGGTATTTTATAATTGGTAACATTCCCTTGCGGGTCTTTTAAACGAAACTGCTGCAATTCGGCATAGGTATAGCTATTTAATTTGCCTTTGCCTGTTATAGTGCGGCCAAGTGAATCATCGTGCAATACCACAACTACGCTATCCTTAGTTAACCTCGGGTCCATTTCAAATATAGCCGGAGTATGTTTCAGCGTATTCTCAAAGGTAGCAATACAATTTTCTGGGTAACCCGGTGTAGTGCCGCCACGGTGACCGCTGATTAAGGGCATATCCTTGCCGGTATGCTTAAAATATGACTGAAACTCTGGTATATTATTGAATTTTAAAATATTCATCTCAGTTTGCGCAATGGCCATTTTACCGGCGCCAACTAATAATATGCAGCTAAATAGGGTTGATAGCTTTTTCATGGTATGATGATGTTATGCGTTTAATTTTTTTAATGTGAATTCTCCCTTGTCATCCAGTTCAAAAAAGGTGATGGCTGAGTTTTCCTGGAATATGCGGCGATAGTTTTTTAGCGGCATACCTAATTTATGGGCCATATATAACCTGTTGATGCCATTATGCCCTACCACAACAATGGTTTCGCCAGCGTGCTTTTCCAGCATTTCGGTGAAAAAGGCATCAACACGGTTTACTATTTCATCGCCGGATTCACCTGTTCTGCCAGCTTTTGCAGTACCCGGGTTTACGGCCCAATCATTCCACGATTGCGGGTCTTCCTTGTAAAACTCTTCTTTGGTTTTTCCCTCCCACTGACCAAAATCCACCTCAATAATCCGGTCATCGGTTATAACCTGCTTATCGGTCGCTATTTCTGCAGTGATACGTGCCCTGCTTAACGGCGATGAATATACCGCATCGATATGCTTTCCATTCAGCTGTCCGTTAACGGTTTCGGCCTGTTTAATACCTTTTAGGGTCAGGCCAATATCCGTGCGGCCGCAATAGCGGTTACCATCGGCATTGTAGCTGGTTTCGCCGTGCCTTAGCAAATAAACACTAAGCATCAAAACCTCCTTTTATATATCCTTTGTCCTGCATTACTTTTAAAAATTGTTGATAGTTAGCTTCATAACGTTTTGCAAGCTGTTCTTCCGGGTGAATTTCCTTATCAATCACCACCAATGCCTTTACTGCGTCAATAATCGAGTTATAATACGTTTTTGAGGCTGCTAAAACAGCAGCGCCTACCGCACCCGATACATGCTTCATTTTATAAACCGGCTTGTTCATTACATTGCTGCGAATGGTAAGCCAGGTATCGCTATTACTTGCCCCGCCGGCGGTATAAACCGCACTTACTTTTTCCCCTGATAGATGTTCTATCAATTCATACGAATAACGTTCCATATAGGCCACGCCCTCCATGTTTGCGGTGAAACGCTCGGCTTTGGTTAGTCCTTCCGGCTCGAAACCACGCGCTTGTGAAGCAATGAATGGAAAGCGCTCGCCTTCCTGTCTTAACGGGTAGGCTATATGGTTTGTCGGGATCAGTGTTTCGGCTTGTCCGTTCAAATTTACCAGGTCATCGCCAAATTCATTGGTTACCCAATCGGCGCCGGTATTGCTGGCCCCACCGGGCATCCAATAGCCTGCGGGGTGCCGGTGACTGTATAATCGCCCTAAAGGGTCGAGCACTTCGTTTTTGGTGACACCTTTTATAACCATGGTGGTGCCTATAGTGGTATTCCACTCACCCGGATTAATTGCCCCCGACGCGATCTGCGAAGCGCAACCATCGGTAATACCGGCCGTAACTTTAACAGCTTCAGTTAAACCCAGGTGCCGGGCTATCTCTGCCGAAATAGTCCCTATAACTGTGCCCGAGGGTACAACCATTGGCAGCCACTCTTTTTTCAGTGGCAGGTGTTTATACAAGTATTCCGGCCAGGTGTAATTACTTACGTCGTAACCCGATTTAAAGGCGTTGGTATAATCCGTCACCCCCCAAACATTGCTGAGCATGCCTGTTATATAATCGGCAGCATGTATCCAGCGTGCTATTTGTTTAGTCTTTTCCGGATAGGTTTCTACAAACCAAACCATTTTGGCCAACCCGCTTGAAATACTGAATGCCGTATAACCGCTATTATGATACTTCAATGCCACTTCTGTACATTCAGTTGCTTGCTTGCCCGACCGTTTATCGCTATACATAATGGCATTATGCAGCGGCCTATTATTTTTATCCAGGGGAATTACAGTACCCGACGTGGAAGTTACGGCAATGGCCTTAACATCAATAGCGATACCTTTTACCGCTTTACTTTGCAGCATACGGGTTAACGATTGGTAACAGGCATCCCACCACTCATCAGGCGATTGTTCTTCGCGTGATTGATCGTTCAAGGGGAAAACCTGTTCTTCGGATGCTATGATATTACCTTTGACATCTATCAACACCACACGTGCGCCCTGTGTCCCTATATCTATTCCAATAAAATATGGCGCCATTAGCTCAGCATCTTTTTAAAGTGTGAACGGGTATTTTTCCAATCAGCATATAAGGTTTTGTAATCATCCTGCGGTGCGGGTTCAACGACCTCCAGAGTGACTGGCGGCGGCTGTTGTTTACCCAATGCATTATTGCAAATGAGCACCCCGCCTACTACCGACGACTGACGATAGCTATCGCGGATCATTACTTTTTTGTTTAGTAACGATGCGATCAGCTTTCTTAGCGTATAACTTTGCACACCGCCGCCGCAAGCCCAAACGTAATCCTGTTGATGCGCACTAACCGAGTTTAAAGTATTGTAATTCTCTGCTATACTGCAGGCAATGTCCCAAAGGGTTGCCCAAACAAAATCGGCACGGGTAAGTGTATGCGATACCGGCGCGTCGAAAATAAACCCGCCCAGGGTTAAAGCCGACTTTTCATCGGCCAGCATACTACCCAACGATGCTACACATTGCTGGCTTTTTAGTTCCCCAAGTTCTTTTTCTATTACATCGTACCCCTCATTAGGATAAAAAACCTCTTTCAGTCGCTGGTAGTTTAAGCCGGTCACCCCCGCGTTAGCTTCAAACATAAAGCTGTTTTCGTCGGTATGCCTGCCTGTCCAGGTGCGTTCCTGCACGTCGGTTACATAGGTGCCGGTTAGTTTAATAATTGGTGTAGTAGTACCCGATACGATCACCACATCGTTTGTTTCGGGGCGGGTACTCATAATAGCTAATTGTGTGTCGCCACCACCAACTATCACTTTTGCATCGGTACTAATATCCAGGTTTGCAGCTTGAGATTTTGTTATGGTGCCTAAAATAGTTCCCGAATGTGTCAGCTTTGGTAAAATGGCGGTATCCATATCAAATACAGCGCACAAATCAGCCGACCAATCTTTCTTCGCCACATCATAAAACAAAGTTTCTGAAGCTTGCGAATGTTCGTAATGTACTACGCCGCTCAGCATATATTCTACCCAATCGCTAATACTTAAAAAAGTGGTGAAAGCGGCCCATATTTCCTTACGCTTTTCGCGGATCCCCACCAGTTTCATCGCCGAAAACAGCGATGTTGGATAGCGCCCGGTTAAACCGTACACATAGCTTTTGTCTTTAATAATATGCTCCCATTCGCGCCCGCGATGGTCGATATTTGGCAAACCTATCAGCGAATTACCGTCCTTATCCAACAGCACAATCCCTTCCCGCTGACTGGTAGCGGTTAAAGCCAGCACGATAACGTCACCTGCTTGCTTTAAGGCATTTTTTGTCAGTCCGCTCACTTGTTCCCACAACTGTGCCGGGTCAAAATAAAGGGCTTCGGGGTAATTGGTATCTTTATGATAGATAATATCGCACCTGTCAATTCCTAATATTTTACCATCGGTTGCGGCAACTGCTACGCGCACGTTGCCCGTGCCAATATCAATAACTATATATGCTTCTTTAGCCGCCATCGTTATGCTTTTGCTGTGGTATCAATTTTATTTGCCGCCGCCCATTCAAATATCCTTTTGTTCAGGATGTCTACATGGTGGTCTTCCACTTCGTGCGTGGCACCGGCTGTATGCGGCGTAGCCAATACGCGCGGGTGATTGATCAGTTTATAATCTGTTTCATCAGGTGGTTCAAAATCAAACACATCCAGTATCGCGCCGCCTATCAGGTTGTTTTCCAAAGCATAAAGCAGGTCGTCGCGCTTTACCACACTGGCCCGGGCGGTGTTCACAAATATAGCACCGGGTTTCATTTTAGATATTAAGCTTTTGTTAATCATACCAATGGTCTGTTCGTTTACCGGCAGGTGGATAGATACGATGTCGCTGCTTTCAAAAACATCTTCAAGGGTTGTTTTTTGATAATTAGGATTGGCTGACTCCATATACGGATCGTAGAACTTTATAGGACATGGAAAACACGCCAGCATTTCGGCAATACGCTGCCCAACCGCGCCAAACCCTACCATACCAACGGTTTTACCCGCCAGTTCGTTCCCTTTAAATTGCAGGTATGAGGTATGCGCACCCTCGCCCCAATTTTTGCCGGTAAGCCACTGCCAGCTTGGAATAGTATTGCGCATAAGGTTAATTACGTTGGCTATAAACATTTCGGCTACGGCCTGCGCATTACGTGCCGGTGTATGAAACACGGGAATGCCATTAGCAGCAGCCGCTTTCAGATCCACATTTGATGGTGTGCCACGGCAAACCCCAATAAATTTCAAATCGGGGTGAGCGTTTATTACATTAGCTGTCACCAGGTCGTGTTCGGTAATCAAAGCATCGGCCCCGGTCTCATCCAACAACTGGTTCAGCTCGGCTTCGTTAAAAGCGCGGCCATTCCCTTTCCATTCTTTGTAAATAACTTCTCCAAACTTAGCGGAGAGCGCGTCCTGCCCTTTTTGATTATACGGGGCGGTTATCAGTATTCTCATATATATGTATACCCCCTAACCCCCTAAAGGGGGAATTTATCCCGGGGTGGGTTTTATTTAGTTATTCTATATCATTATCAAAGTACCATTCCCCCTTCAGGGGGTTAGGGGGCTTACACCGCCACCGCCGCTATTGGCGCTTCGGAATTTGCGGTTTTTGCATTATTTGGTAAGGCTATAAATTTGGTTAGTATAGCACTTACTAAATATAAACCAGCCAGTATCCACACTACGCCGGTGTTACCCACGCTGCCAATAAAAATGCCTACTATAGCCGGCCCAACAAACACGGCTAAGCCGGCGCCCAAGTTTAGCACGGCCATAGCGGCACCTTTATCTTTTTTAACCAACGATGGTACAAGTGCTGAAAGCGGCACATAGCCTGCCAGCAGCGCGCCCCATAAAATGCCGCAAAGCATTACCATCCAAAAACTACCATGGAATAATACCGGGGAATAAAAAAACAGCAGCGTAGTTAACGCACAGCCCACTCCGCCAAACCACATTACTGTATTCTTCCAACCAAAACCATCGCCAACAAAGCCGAAGATTAGGTTGAAGGCTATATTAGCTGTAAATATGGTGCCCCAAATTTGCAACCACTCGGTAGTGGAAAAACCGTGCGATGCCATATAAGTTGGAATAAATACCGGGAATGCAAACTGAGCCGTGGTGTTGATAATGCGGATAATGCCCCCTATCAAAACCTTGGGTTCTTCTTTCATAATAGTAAGCCCTTTCATCAATTCCTGCGATTTGCTTACATGATTGGCAATAGCGCTGGTTTTAAACTTATCACGGTTAAGTACCAGTGCAAAAAACGCACCTATGGTTACCCATAATATCGAGCTCCAGAGTGTATTGATATATCTTTCATTTGCGCTGTTACCCAAATGCACAATAGCCCAGCTTGAATAGTAAGCGCCAAACACGTTCAGTCCGCCCGTAAACACAAACCAGAACCAACCAACTGCCGTACCCAGCTTTTGCTGCGGACTGCGATAGGTAATCCAAACCAGGAATGAGTAAGCGAATAATGGATACCCGAAACCACGCAAGGCATAGGTAAGCAACATCACCGGGTAATTTAAATTAGGGATGCCATAACCCACAAAGCCAAGCGTACCTAAAATATACAGCAATACCCCCATCAGCATTACTTTTTTAGGGCCAAAACCCTCGGCCAGGACGCCCGAGAACCATGACGAGATAGCAATAGTAACCCCATAAACAGTAAACAGCGATGCTGATTCCTGCATGGTTAACCCACGCCCTATTAAATACGGACTTAACCATGCGCCTTCCAGGCCGTCGCCCATCATAAATATCATAATACCTAAATAGCCCCATGCCAGGTGCCTGGGGATACCTGCTTTATCCAGCAAAGAATTTTCTGAATTGGTCATTTCTCTCGTTTTAATTTGTTTACAATTTGGTTTAAGATTTTTTGCAGCTGAATGGTTATATACTGCTAAGTTTAATTGGTTTCACTTACGGTTTGTTACACAACAAATCATTTAAACAAATAAACTATATAAAACGTAATAAAACAAAATTTAATTAAAATAAATGTTATGAAATTATCCACACTATATTTATTGAAAATTTTGTATTCACAATATTTTTATATTTTTATCCAATAATCCTAAATAAATGAAGAATATCACCGACAGACACCGCTATATCCTTGAAAAACTAAAAAACGAGGGTAAGGTGAATATTATTGACCTGGTAGAAGAAATGTCAGTTTCTGGCGTAACAATCCGAAAGGATCTGAAACTACTGGAGGACAAAAGTTTACTTTTCCGCACGCGTGGCGGGGGATCAATTAATAACCCCTACGCTGTAGACAGGCCGATATACGAAAAAGAGTTTATCAATTCGGATGAAAAGAAAAGGATAGCCAAAGCGGCGGTTGAGTTAATAGGACAAACAGATTCTATTATGATAGGTTCGGGCACGACGGCTTTTGAAGTAGCACGCGCTTTAAACCCATCGCATAACCTTACGGTGATTACCCCGGCTTTAAAAGTTGGTTTAGAATTAAGCAGCAGAAATAATATAGAGGTATTACAGCTTGGCGGTATTATAAGGCCTAAATCGTCATCCGTTGCCGGCGCGCATGCTTTACAGGTTTTGAAAGATATTTCATGCAGTGTGCTATTTATTGGGGTGGATGGTATCGACCTGGATTTTGGTGTAACCATATCTAACCTGGCCGAGGCCACTGTAAATCAAAAAATGATTGAAACCGCTCAGACTGTTGTAGTTGTGGCCGATAGTACCAAGTTTGACCGCCGTGGCTTGGGCCGTATTTGCAGCCTTGAGCAGATACAATATATTATTACCGACGACAAAGTATCTAAAAGCACTATAAAATCAATTGAAGAACGGGGCATAAAGGTAATTGTTACTTAAAACAACAAAACTTCAAATTGGGTAGTGAAATTGCTTAACCTTCAACCCTATTTCTTAGGCTAAAGCCTCTTTTACTTTGCCTTAACCGTCCCATAAATGGGACGGCAATGAAACTTTTACCTATTTTTCATTACCGTTGGCTTCAGTCAACGCCTTAACCGTCCCATAAATGGACGGCAATGAAGTTTTTACCTGTTTTTTATTACCGTTGGCTTCAGCCAACGGATAAGCCTACTTTCAAGATGGCTTTAGCCTCAAATTTATACGCTGCTGTTTTTATCCAGGCTCATAATTAAGTTGTTTGATATCGGTTTTTTAGTAAGTCTTTCATATAACAGTTAATGGCCCATTGGTCGGCCACCGGGTTATTGGTATTACATTGGTAACTCATGTAAGGGTATGGCCCAAATTCAGGTGTGATGGTGCAAACATCTCTCCCCTTTTCCTTTTGCAATGCTATCCACCTATCCCACCATTGCAGATGATGCTGCAAAGCTTCTGCATTTTCGGGCGAACGCGGGTCTGTTACTTGCGGGCCTTCTATATGGCCAACCCTTGCATGGATATGGTCGGCATGCTGCAAAGCCAGTTCGACAGCTTCATCCTGATCCTGCAGATAGGTTTCCGCCACGCATACCCAATGCGAAAGGTCTAACGCCAGGCGCACATCCGGGAACTGTTGCAGGTAAGCCTTAGTAACATGCGCAGCGAACGACCATTTATTACGGTGTGTTTCATGGATAATTGGTATATCTATCTCTTTGCTTATATCGCAAATGGCAAAGCATTCGGCCATTTGTTCTTGCGTATAATAATCCTTACCGGTATGTGAATTTATAAATTTGGGCTTAATTTGATTGGTTTGATAACCCGCTAAGATGTACAAATTTTTGATCAGTGCATTCTTATAATTCCCGAAATTCCGACCTTCTATCACTTCGGAATGGATCAAAGCTAAATCAAGCCCGTTATCGGTAATGGCCTGTAGCATCACGTCTTTTTCGTGTAACGATTCCAATGGGTAAACCTCTACCCCATCAAAACCCGCGACCTTTACTTTTTCGGCAAAATCCGGCCAACTGATAGCTTCCGATCCCCAACGGGGTGCATAGAATTTGATATCCACAGCTGTTAGCGTTTATATATTAGCGGGTTTTGCTCATCATCATTTAACAGATCGCCCACTTTAATTTTTGCCAGGTAGTCATCGGGCAATATGTTCGGTTCGCCATTAAAGGTATTACCATCCGGCATATAAGCGCAGGTCATAGCCCGGCGGAAACCCGGTGTCATGTTGGCGTGCGCGCCGTGAATAGTCAGCCCGCAATGGAACGAGCAGCTACCGGCCTTCATAGGGGCCGCTGCTGATTTTGCACCTTTAAACTGCGGATAAAAATTAAATACCGCTCCCATGTTTTTACCGATACCGGGGTTTTCAAACGTGGTTTGCTTGTGCGAACCTGGAATAAAGAACAGGCAACCGTTCTCTAAAGTAGCATCGTCCAAGGCCACCCAAATGGATAAGGCACGCCTGTCAGAAAACGACCAGAACGGCGTATCTAAATGCCACGATGTGGGATTGGCCCATGGTTTCTTGATCAGCGCCTGATCGTGCCAGATACGGATACCGTCCGCTCCAGATAAATCAGCAGCCATTTTGCCGATGCGCTCGTCCAGCATTAGTTCCCGCACCTTATCGTTGGTTTGCCATAGGTTCAGCAGCTGATCGAACACATTATTATAGTAGTCAGCATCTTTATTTATACCGTCATCTTCGCCTATCTTGATATCCTTGCCCGGCATTTTCTGCCCGTTACGCTGTGCTATAGCCTCAGTGACGGCCGAGCGCCAAACCTCTAACTCTTCGGCGTTCAAAAAATATTCAATAACTACATAACCATTTTCCTTGTAGAAGTCTATCTGACTTCCCAAAAGTTGTGAATTCATACTAATTAGATTTTAATAATTGATAGACTAAAATTAGTTAGGCCGTTTGTTGATGATGTAGCTTTATTGATTTAAAATTTGTACTTTTTGACATATTAGTCTTAATTTACAAACAGGGATTTATATTTATATCGATGAAAAACTATAGTAAATATTTAATATCAAGTGCATTAGAGGAACAATGGGGTTTATATATCACAACTGCCGGTTATACCAAAATTGATATTAACCAAAACTATCCGCCAAACAACCATCACCCCGAAAGCCACGCCTTTAACTGGGATTCGGGCAGGATACTTGACGGTTATTACATTGTATTCATCTCCAGCGGTTCAGGACTGTTTGAATCGGCCAATACCAGCATCAAGCATATTAAAGAAGGCTGTTGCTTTCTGCTTTTCCCGGGTGTTTGGCACCGTTACAAGCCCGATACCAATAGCGGCTGGGAAGAATATTGGGTTGGCTTTAAAGGCACCTACGCCAATGACTTGATGCAAAAGGCATTTAACCCCGACGATCCTTTCATTAACACAGGGCTTAACAACAACCTGTCCAGACTATTCCACGAATTATTGGACTTGATACAACAAGCCCCCGTCGGTTATCACCAGGTTATTGCCGGTATTACATTGCAAATGCTTGGGCTGATGCATGCGATGGCCATGAATAAAGCCGTCAATACATCAAATACTGACCGCCTGGTTGAGGAAGCTAAATTCCTTTTCAGGGAAAGTATACAGGAGCCTGATAAAATTGAGCATATCCTAAAAAGGCTCCCTGTTAGCTATTCCAAGTTGCGTAAGGATTTTAAAGCTACCACAGGCTTATCGCCCAACCAATACCAGTTAAACCTGCGCCTTGATAAGGTAAAGGAGCTATTGGCTAATACCAGCCTTAGCATCAGCGAGATCGCTTATCAAACCGGGTTCGAATCGGCATCTTACCTATCAAAAATATTTAAGATAAAAACCGGCGCATCCCCAAAAACTTACCGGCAGCAATTTATGTCATCATACAAATAACAACCACTATTTCGCTGAATTTATGGTTTACACATTTTAAAGCATAAAACCATTTAAATAATTGATTGTTAATTATTTAACTCAAAATAATTCACGAATTTTGTAAACCATGTAAACCATGATTTAAACCAGTATAGTTACCGGTCCAAGCAATCCCGAAGCAGTTAACGGCGCATTAGGTTTGTACACTATATTGGTGTTGGTTAACCGCTTGTCAGCGGGTAAACCCGCGTCGCCTACCAGGCGGTTATTCCACACGTTTATCACTTCTATCTCCAGCACGTTTTCACCCTTTTTTAACGCCTGCGAAATATCTATACGCCAGGGCGCTGTCCATACTATACCTAAATGCTTGCCGTTCAGGGTCACATCGGCTATATTTTTAACTACCCCTAAGTCAAGGTAAACGGGCTGCCGGGATGCGCCTGCAAACTCAAACTTTTTATGGTAGATGGCTTTGCCCGAGAAGTATTTGATACGCTCATCACTATTCTTCGACCAATCCTGCAGCGTATCAAATGCAACCGATTCAGGCCCGCCCCATTTGGTATCAAAAGCCACATGCCATGTACCGGTTAATTCCTTAGCAACCTTCAGTTCAGGAAAGTTGGGTTGATTTGATGATGGTGTTAACCCATTAGCTTTAGGGAACACTACGAAGAATGACTGGAAGGCATCAAATTGCATGGTAACCGCTATCCTGCCGTTCACTACTTTATAATTGACGTTCCTGGTCACTTTGGCAGTAACGGCGTCCCATAGTTCAGGTACATGTTTACTAACCCTGAACGTACAGGTTGATGTACATGGCTTGCCATGTCGGTTAATAACAAAATATATTTCCGCTTCGGGCGTGCTACGGTGAATAAAATCCAGCCAATCGCCTTCATTGCCGGTATATTCAAAATCAGGTTGTATGTTAGCGCTTAACAATACCTGTCTGATGGTATCGCCAAATATCATCCGGCCGTTACCGTAATGGTTTTGCTTAATACGTTTACCATCAATGTTCCCCCACACCTGCTTTGTTAAGGCTTTAATCTCCTCATCGCAATGCGGAAAGTTTTTAAGCCCCGAATCCTGTAAAGGCTTTGGGCCAATAACGGTCGCGCCTGCTTTTATCAATTCACTTATTTTGTGCAACACCTTAACCGGCATGCGGGTAGTATCAGGTAATACCAGCATCGCATAGCTCATTCCGTCCGGCAATACTATACGCCCATATTTGGTAGATACGCGGGTAAGCAAAACCTCCTCGTTACAAACATCATAATCGTACCCTTTGCCGAGTGATGGGTCAGTATGTTTTTGCGCGACAAGGTTTGGAGCTACGTCGCCATTGTAAAACAATACATCGGCCACAAACCTGCCTGAGCGCAGCAGGTACTGGCAGCGTGCTACATAATCAAAAAAGGCGTTGGTTTTTTCCCACCAGGTTACGTTGGGGTTAAAATGTGTACCGGCCCCATATTCATATCCCGGCTTCCCATCGCGTGGCCGCGATGCCGTTGAGGTGTGTATAGCAATACGATTAATGCCTTCGCAATAAGCCCTGTCCAACGCTTGCTTTAACGAACCGGGATAATCTACCCAATGCCGCATGGTTGTAAAGGCCTCTGCCGATACCGTTTCTTTACCATAAATATGCGCAGCAGAGGCGGCCATTTTTGTCACCTTATTCTGCCCTTTGTCCAGCCGTGAGGTGCCATAGGGTTTATCGTCAGTTAAGGTACTTTCATCCTGATGATTTGGCCCCAGCCAAAACTCGCTCATCGGGAAATCGCTGCGGCCCAGGTTCTTTAAACCATCCATACAGATAGTTGCCGACCGGCTTGGCCCAGCCGATTCATTTTGTACCAGTAAACCCTCTTTATGGCATAATTCAGCGAAGCGTTTATAATGCTCATCGGCCATACAATCGCCCAGGGTTTTACGGTAATCATTTAAAAACCTGTCAGCAATATCTGCGCTGCCGATAATGTAACCAGATAGTACCGGTAGATATGGTGTTGGGTCGTAACCGCGATACTTTTTAAACTGTGGGATGATGCGCTCTGTCCAGTTGGGGAAACCGTCTTCAAAACTGTCATCGCAAAAGTATTTAGGCTTGTTGCCTACCTTAGCGGCTTCATCAATCAACATCCTGCCCCAATTCTCAAATTGCAATTCAACCCCTCTATGGTCAAACCAATCTACAGATAAACCATCAGCCTCGGGCTGGGCAATCATCAGGCGCGAACCCGTCATACGGTGTCCCGTACGTATGATCTTCCATTTACCAGCTGGTACTTCCCAATCCAGCTGGCCATCTTTATCAATTTTATTAGTCAGGTCTATTACCTGCTCTGCTGCCACTACCTTATCCTGTGGTTCATTGTGCCATTGGTACAGTACAGGACCCATTACATCTGTAGCCAGCGTAAAGTTACTGGCATCTTTATGGTTGGTTTTAGCGGCCAATACAGCCGCCCGCTCTCCGTTTATCTTTCTCACGTTATCGGGGATAGCCACAATGGCTGTGTCCCTGTAATCCAGCTTTTCCAACGGCAAATCGATGTATTCTTTAAATCCCGGTGGATTAAAAACATTATCATAACCAGCCCTGTTTCCCGGCAACGGTAGCTTGCCCGAAAATTTTTGCGGCCCGTTCACAGTCATTTCTGATTGCAGATACCATCGCCCCGAGTTTTCGGGCTTTATCCAGGGGCCGCCCATACACCAGCCCGAACACAGGTTAACGCCAACACCAATACTTAACCGTTTGGCCTCTTTCATGGCGTGGCGGTATAATTCTTTCCACTCCTCACTAAATAATTTAAAGCCTTGCGGATACGGCACTCCGCCCAGGCCACCGGCTGAGTTTACCAAAAGCACTTCGCCCATACCTTTGGTGCGGTATTCTTCCAGGTCGCGGGTAATGCCTTCTTTATCAACCAGCCCATTAAACCACCACCAGTAGCATGATGATTTAGTATCGTCTGGCGGGGTTAGGAAATTTTTGCGCAGATCGTTCACCCCAATTACCGCAACACCTTGAATAGCGGCCGATACCGCTTTTGAATTTAAAAGCGTAGCACCGGTTGCCCCTATCGCACTTACTTCTAAAAATTTACGCCTGTTAATATTCATCAGATATATTATTGCTGATATTCAAAATGATACGTGCCCGAGCCGGCAATCATTTCTGTATTACCATCCTTTTTGTTGATATTTTTAATTGAGGCTGATTTATCTAACGGGGCGTTTCCTTCGGTCACAGTGCCATTACCAGTGTTTGGCAACACAATTTTAGCCGATGTATTTGGCGGAATAATTACATCGACCATTAACTTACCACCTTCAACCTTCCAGGCTGATTTTGCCTTGCCATATTGGGTCTCTAATTCAGCATTGGCGCTGGTAAGGCCGCCGCCCGGTTTTGGCGCGATGATGATCTTTTTATAACCAGGTGCGTCTGCATCAGGGTTTAAGCCAGCCATTGTTTTATACATCCAATCGCCAATGGCGCCGTACGAATAATGATTGAATGAATTCATGGTAACGTTTTGAAAACTACCATCGGGCTTAATACCATCCCAGCGTTCCCAAATGGTTGTAGCACCCATTTTTATGGGGTAAAGCCAAGATGGATAGGTATCCTGTAATAGCAACTTATAAGCAACGTCTGTATAGCCAAAACGACTAAGCACATGGCATAAATGTGGCGTACCTAAAAAGCCTGTAGTAAGGTGATTATCATACGATTTTACATTTTCCACCAAACGCGCTGCTGCTTGCTCACGCAACTTTTCGGGCAGCAGATCAAACTGCAAGGCCAACACATAGGCGGTTTGCGAATTAGATACCATACGGCCTGAGGGTGTAACGTATTCGTTTAAGAAAGCTTTCTTAATGTCCCCCAATAATGCTGTATAGGCTATCACATCATTCTCACGCTCCAAAACTTTAGCCGCATTGATTAAGTTTTGGGTTGAATAAGCGTAAAATGCTTGTGCGATAAGAAATTTATCAGTGATAGCTGCTTTCCCATCCCGGTCATCAGCCATGGTGTAAAACAGCCAGTCGCCATAGTGCGGGCCGCTATTCCATAAGTTATTTTTGCTAACGCTGCGAATATATTCTACCCAGGCCTTCATGCTGGCGTATTGTCCGGCTAATAGCTTTTTATCACCATAAACCTGATAAAAATTCCACGGAATAATAGTGGCTACATCGCCCCAGCCAGCTGAGCCAGCATTTTGCGGTTTACGCACATCTGGTATAACCACCGGCACATTTCCATCGGCATGCTGATCGGCTTTCAGATCTTGCAACCATTTGGTGAAAAAACCGGCTACATCCATATTATAGGCTGCGGTGTTAAAAAACACTTCAGCATCCCCTGTCCAACCTAAGCGTTCATCGCGCTGAGGGCAATCGGTAGGTACATCAACAAAATTGCCTTTTTGCCCCCATTGTATATTATGTTGCAATTGGTTTAACATGGGATTTGACGTCACCAGCGTTCCGGTAGGCTTCATATCCGAGTAAATGGCAATAGCGGTAACATTGGTGCTATCCAGTTTCCCGGTATAACCGGTAATTTTTATGTAACGGAACCCCTGGAAGGTGAAATGAGGTTCAAACATATCAACTTTGGTTCCGGTGAAAACATATTTATTTTCTTCTTTCGCTTCGCGCAGGTTTTCGGTATAAAAGTTACCGGGCTTATCCAGCACCTCCGCGTGGTTGATGGTAACGGTGTCTCCTGCTTTCCCTTTTAATTTCAATTGCACCCAACCCACCAGATTTTGACCAAAATCTACAACTGTTTCGCCCTTAGGGGTTTTTATTACTTTAAGCGGTGCAAAGCGTTCGTGCTTTACAACCGGCGGCCCTAACGGCGCAACCAGGTTATCGTAGCCAAAATCCATCACCTTTACGGGCGACCAATCTTTACCGGTATAATTTAATGCCTTAGCGTTAGCTTCCAGACGGGCATCATAGGTTTCGCCGTTATAAATATCTGATGTGCGCACCGGCCCGTTTATTGAAGCTTTCCAGCCATCGCCTGATGCGAACGTTTGTTTTTGGCCATCAGCATATTCTATTTCCAGCTGATACAATAAGGCAACTTCTTTACCGTATACATTGCGGTTTAGTTTAAATTCAAGATTGCCCCGATACCAACCATCGCCTACCGTTACCAGTGTAGCATTCTTACCTTGTTTAAGCATAGCTGTAACATCGTAAGTTTGATATTGCAGACGTTTTTTGTAGCTGGTCCAGCCGGGGGTAAAGTAGTACTGACCAATTTTTTCGCCGTTCAAACGTGCTTCATACAACCCGTGCGATGTTATATATAACCTTGCTTGTTTTACAGGTTTTGTAACCTGAAAGTTATTGGCGAACATAGGCGCAGGGCCAATTTTGCCATTAGTGATAATGGGGGCCTGTATCCATTTTGCCGACCAATCTGAAGTGGATAGCATACCCATTTCAAAGTAGTTTACCGCGCTCCAGGCCGAGGCGTTCTTGTGGTTATCCCACACGCGTACCTGCCAGTAATATCGCTGTTTTGAAACGAGTTTAGCACCGGCATAATTTACATGCGCCGACTCATCTGAACTTACTTTACCACTATTCCATACCAGGTTTTTGCCTGCAATTAAATCCTTGTTATTCAGCGCAACACGCACTTCATAAGCCTCCTGCATAGTGCCGCGGGTGCCCGATATTAATTTCCAGGCAAAGGTTGGTTCGGTAACATCTGTCCCTATGGGGTTGATCTTATAATTGCAGGTTAGGTTTTGCACAGACAAGCTTTGCGCCCATGCCATTTGTGCCAGCATACACATGGCGATAAGTAGTAAATTACGTTTCATTTTAGTTTTAGAGTTTTCAGGATTTTTAGATGTTTTTATAATTTTTTGGGTTGTTTTAATAAATTTTACTGTTTTTTAATAAAATAGCAAATTCCCGGCAAAACATACCGGGAATTTGTTTAGAAAATTATTGCTCCGCTTTTTTAATTTCTCATGGGAAGAAGAATTTACGGATGTGATACGGCAATATCAAAAATTTATCGCCGGTGGCGCTGCTGCTATATACCTTAGTAGTAACCGTGCCGTTGTTATACATGTAAAGCGTATGGTTACTTGGGCGATAAATTGCCGGATGCGTTTTGCCATCGCCAAAATAGTCGCCCGGTGCGGGAATATCCCCTGTGGCCGGAGTTAACACCGTTACGTTTGGCACTACACTATTCAAGTGCCATATGCCATCGGCCGGGTTAAAAATGGCTACATCTGTAACACCATCGCCGTCATAATCTCCCGGTACAGGAATATAGCCTACATCTCCATAATGTTTATTGGTTATCTGTCCCCTTACATTCCACATACCGGTTGAAGGTACATAGTAGGCTTCATCAACCTTGCCATCGCCATTATAATCTCCTGGTACGGGGATAGCCCCTGCCACGCCATAATCATAACCGGTTTGCCCTTTAATATACCAATGATAAGGACTGCTTGGCCTGTACATCGCAATATCTGCTTTACCATCGCCATCATAATCGGCCGGAACTGGGATATCGCCTGTTGTACCGTAAGTTACCGCCTCATATACACCCTGAACATACCAGTTAAAGTTTGTTGGCCTCCATACAGCCAGGTCGGTTTTGCCATCGGCATTGTAATCCATTGGTACAGGGATATCGCCTTGAGTAGCACTGCCGTAAGTTACGTTAGTCATGCCATCAACCTTCCACACACCAGCGTTAAAGAACGACAATTCGGTTTTACCATCCTGGTTAAAGTCGCATTTGCGGGTGGCAGTTTCTTCGTGAAACAAAGGCTTAGTGAACTGGCTATCGCTGTCAGTTTCAAAATACGGGCTCTGGCCATGGTTTTGACGATATGGCGAATAAGTTTGCACGCTGATCAGATCGTTAGCAACCGAGAATTTCATCAGGCGCATATAGCCATCGCCGCCGTTGGTACGGAACTGGTAATCGGAGATGTAAGATTTAATGGTACGCCCGCTGTAAGTATCCTGGCGAAAGCCCTCGCCATTTACGTGGCCGCCTACAAATAAGAACACGTTAGAATGTGCTTTAATGCGGCTATATAGGTCGGCAGCCTGGTTACCAAAGGTAGATGGCGTAGTTGGCCCGCCCACATAATGCGTAACGATTATTGCTTTGCGCGATGCATAAGTGGTCAGCACTGAATTAGCCCAGGCACCGAGGTTAACATTGTCCATTAACGATTCATCGTACTCAATAAATACCACCACAAAATTCAAACCGCCGGCACTGAACAGGTCATAATGACTATCGTTATTACCAGCCAGGTAAGTACCGCCATACCAGGGTTTGCTGCCTACACGGCTAGTGCCCATGTATTGATTATATTTTACGGTAGTACTGCCATCATTTGTCGATCCGCTAAATGGGATGCCATTTGGGGTCTGTTCGTGATTACCGCAAGCTGTACCATAGGCAACACCCGACGCGTCTAATATTTTCATGGCCGTATCGGCGCGCAGCCAGGGTTGTGTATATAAATCGCCGTCGTTAACAATATCGCCCACGTGTATGGCATAAACTATATTGTCGGTTGTTTTATGGTCGGCAATGTATTGGGTTTGGGCTGTAAAATACTCCATCCAATGGTCTGGATAGGTATTATGCCCGGTTTCTACATACACCTGTGTATCGGGTATCACTGCTATGGTAAAATCGGCACCTGCTGTGTTTGTTTTTAAATTTGATGCGGTACTTACATCCTGCTTATCGGCATCCGATTCTTGTGGGGCAATCTTTTTACAATTGGTTATCAGCATTGAAAATGCCAATAGCCCGGCAATGGTTTTTTTTGTCGCCCCATAATGGCGACCGCTTAGCCAGGTGCCGCCACTCCCGGTAGCCCTGAGCAATTTTGCTTTTGAAATAGGTTTCATGTATACTGTTTTTTTAAGTGATGAATTTGTTATAGCGCTGGCCTTAAACCATTCACTATAGTTTTAACACATTATTGGAACACGAAATTCTAAAGCAGATTCAGGGCTGCTATTTGGAGGTTTAATTTTATAATTAGTTTGCCGGACTGGTTATTTCCAGCTTACTACAGTTACTGCAAATGGTTTTAATGTTATGGTATTACTGTTTAATTGGGTTTGTCCTATAGGGTTATCGCCTGTGGTAAGGTCAACATAATTAACTGTCGCGCCGGTGGCATCAGGTAATTCAAGTGATTGTTCTTTTTCGCTCCTGTTTACCAGCAGCAGTTTTTTTCCTTTAGTGGTTACAAAGGCTTGCCCCATTAAATTCTGATTTGAAATACTGGTAGTAACCAGTTTATCGCCCGGGCCAAAATTTGTTTTTATCAGTCTCAGTACCCAATAACGGGCGTTAGGCTTCCCGTTTTTCCAGTTCATCATACTTACATCCGGGAACTGGGTTGGATATCCAACTAATTGCGATTCACCTACTACATCAATACCCAATTTATTCAATTCAATAAACAAATAGGCATACATCGCACCCGATAAATTCCAATAACGGTCCTCAATGGGATCTTTATAGTCATGGTCTAAAAGGATATTACCCAGTTCGTTTATTTGAGTGAAGACGTTCGGCGCTAATCTTTTGCGGATATTTTCAATGTATCTTACCCGATCAAGAAAACCGTTGGCCTGATCAAAAAACGAGAACTGGTAGCTATCGGTAACATGATCGTTAGTAGATGGGCGGCCATAAAAGTGATAAGAGATCCCTTCAAGCGGCACGCCCGGTTTATGATTTTTAGCATTCAAAAAGTATTCGAAATATTCCGGGTTAGTTTCATGTGCTAACGACAGGCCGACAAATTTGGTTTGCGGTGATACCTTTTTCATTTCGGTAACAATCGCATCGTACAGTTTGGTGTAAAGCTGCGGCGATATTTTATGTTCCAGATCAGGCTCGTTCAGCACTTCCCAATAAGGGATATTATAGTGGTATTTTGATTTGTGGAATTTACCCAATTCATCGGTGAAGCCACCTTTAGTATAGTAGCTTAAAAGTCGGGCAAAATACTCACCAACCTCTTTACCCGATGGGTCACGCAATTCGGTACCCTGGTTATAATCCCACATCAGGCCGTCCGCGTCTTTAGGATAATCTACGCGGGTTTTGGTTTTCCACATCCATACGGGTATAGTACTATAGTTTATTACCACGCTATGGCCTTCCTGCGCTTTCATAAAATCTTCCATAGCCGGATCGGCATGGGTAAAATCCCAAAAGGTTTTATCTTTTGTGGGTGGTTCCAGTTCGGCCACCGCCGCGTTAGGGTATGGGAACCAGGGCACATAGCGCACGTAATCAGCCCCCAGATCCTTCAGCGCCTGAAAGGTCCCCTTGTATATTGGTGAGCTTGATTTGATATATGGATTATAAACCACTTGCAAAGTGGGCGTGGTTTTAGAAACGATAAGGGTTTTATCCCAGTTAATATTTACCTTTTTTTGCGCATGCAGCGCTGCCGGTAATAAAGCCAGCGCGGGTAATATTACTCCAAATAATTTTTTGGTGATGTTTTTTTTCATAAAGATCCGATAGGTTGGAAGGGCATTTTTGTCCCTGTAAGTAAAAATTGGTTATACTAAATTATTTCGATATGTTTTATAAACTGTCATGCACTGTTATGATTTACGGAACATTTAATAATTGTTTGAAATACAATTATGAAAGATTATGTAATAAAATTAAACAATTATAATACATAGCTATTTATAAATTAAATGTTGCAGGTTATCATTTGCTTATTTAATTGTTAAAACAAAAACACATACATCTGCTAAAAAAGAAAGCTTTATTATTGGTTATGGTAATTGGTTAAACAAACTTAAGTTTACGGCATTAACAAGGATAGTATGATATGATATCTCTGTTGTGGAATTTGACATTTCCTGTCATTAAACGTGGTTAAGTACAAATTTGCATTAAATTAGTACTCCCAATTTTTGAATAGCCTATATGAATAATTATTTCCTGTACTTTCCGGTAAGCGAGAAGGATGAGTCCTGGGGGTTAACTGTATTGAATGCGGGCAGCACTAAAATTGAAAAATTCACCTGCTATCCGCCAGCCCAACACCCCTCCCATCATAATTTTGACTGGGATACAGGAAGAGTTTTGCAGGAATATCAATTGATCTACATTACCAAAGGCGGAGGCATCTTCGAGTCGGAAAGCTGCAAGGCCGAAATAACTGCCGGGTCGGTAATATTGCTCTATCCCCAGGAAAGGCATCGTTATAAACCGCACCAACAAACCGGCTGGGACGAAATGTGGGTTGGTTTTAAAGGGGATTTTATAGATAATATTATCGAAAAAAGCTATTTCAATCCGGCAGATGCTGTTTTTCATATCGGGTTTAATGAGACTATTGTAAACCTGTTTAACGATATTGTTAAGTATTCAAAAGAAGAAAAGCCGGGTTACCAGCCTATGATCTCGGGCGCAATTATTTATTTGCTGGGCCTGCTCCATTCCGAACATCAGCAGAAAAGCCTGAAGGAAACCGACATGACCGAGCAAACGGTGAGTAAAGCGCGAGTACTTTTCAGGGAAAAAGTATACGAAAAAATATCACCCGAACAGGTGGCCGATGAATTACAGATAGGCTATTCGTTATTCCGTAAGATATTTAAAAAATATACAGGATTAGCTCCCGGCCAATACCTTATTCAGTTAAAGATCCAGAAGGCAAAAGAATTGTTATCCGACCCTAATAAACTAATTAAAGAAATAGCTTACGAGTTGCACATCGAATCGTCGCTGCACTTTTCAAAATTATTTAAGGAGAAAGTTGGTTTAACCCCGCAGGAATATCGTAACCAGGTATTAAAGAAGCATAAGTTTTAAGCTACCCGATTGCGGTAGTTACACTATCGTCACCGTAATCCCCAACCCTTCCAGTGTTTTTACAATATGTTCAGATACGCCGCTATCGGTGATGATCTGGTCTATTTCATCCAGTCCGCATATTTTGCCAAAGCCGCGGCGGCCGAATTTTGTAGAATCGCACAGCACAATGGTTTTTTGGGAAACGCTGATCATCTGACGGTTCAGGTGAGCTTCCATGGCATTGGTGGTGGTCAGGCCAAAATCAAGGTCTATCCCATCAACCCCTAAAAACAGTTTGCTACAAAAGAAATCGGCCAGGATATGCTCGGCATAAGTACCCATTACCGATGAGGAACTTTTGCGCAGTAACCCACCTAATTGCAATACTTCCACGGTTGGGTATTTCATTAATTCCAAAGCCACGTTAAGCGCCGAAGTAATTACCGTTAAACCCACTTTAGGCGGTATATTTTTTGCAAAAGCCAGCATAGTAGTACCCGAGGCGATAATGATGGAATCGTTATCCTGCACCATGGCCGCGGCAGCAGCACCAATATTCATTTTCTCAACCGACTGGAATTTCTCTTTTTCGTTTACCGGGCGATCAACAATATAAGGGTTGTTCAGGGTAGCGCCCCCGTGGGTACGGAACAGCAGGTTTTTATCTTCCAGTACCTTCAAGTCCTTACGTATAGTAACCGATGATACCTTTAACTCTTTACATAGTTCAACAACGTTCAAATTACCTTCGGCCTGAAGCTTGTTTAGGATAAATTGATGTCTCTCTGCCAGGTTAATCATATATGTGTGTAAGCTTTAGCTTATGCAAAGTAATAAAATATATGCTACAACATTATAATTTTTACGTTATATTTTCATATTTCGATTACAATTTTTATACTTACATATTATTTCAATTAGTTACTTTTAAAAGTATAAACCAAAAAGATTCGTAACCCGGATCACTATAAATCAATTCTATTCCTAATGGAAAAATACATCTTATCGTTTGACCAGGGCACAACCAGCTCCAGGGCTATTGTATTTAATAAAGCCGGAGGTATTGTATCTATCGCCCAAAAAGAATTTACCCAGATATACCCTAAACCCGGCTGGGTTGAGCATGACGCTGTAGAGATATGGTCATCGCAAATTGGCGTTGCTGCCGAAGCAATTTTAAACGCCCGGCTTACCGCTAAAGATATTGCCGCCATTGGTATTACCAATCAACGTGAAACTACTGTATTGTGGGATAAACGCACCGGCGAACCCCTGCACAACGCCATTGTTTGGCAGGACAGGCGCACATCAGGCTATTGTGACGAATTGAAGGCGCAGGGCAAGGCCAAACTGATACAAGAAAAAACAGGCCTGGTGCTGGATGCTTATTTTTCGGCCACTAAAATAAAATGGATACTGGATAATGTAGCGGGCGCGCGTGAAAAGGCTGCTGCCGGGCATATCGCTTTCGGAACTATAGACTCGTGGCTGGTTTGGAAATTAACTGCTGGCAAAGTACATATAACCGATGTCAGCAATGCTTCGCGCACCATGATCTATAACATCCACACCCTGCAATGGGACGAGGAGTTATTGAATCTGTTTGATATTCCCCGCTCGGTACTCCCCGAGGTAAAATCATCAAGCGAGGTATACGGCCAAACAGCAGGTTCGGTATTAGCGGCACAAATACCTATTGCAGGTATAGCCGGTGATCAGCAAGCCGCGCTATTCGGCCAAATGTGTACCGAAAATGGCATGGTTAAAAATACCTATGGTACGGGTTGCTTTATGCTGATGAATATTGGCGATAAGCCCATCACCTCGCAAAATAACCTGGTAACCACCATTGCCTGGAAGATAAACGGCAAAGTGCAATACGCGCTGGAAGGCAGTATTTTTATAGCAGGCGCTGTAGTACAATGGCTGCGCGATGAATTAAAGCTGATCAGCTCATCGGCCGAGGTTGAGGAGCTGGCTAAGAAAGTTGAAGATACCGGCGGCGTATATGTAGTACCAGCCTTTGCAGGCCTGGGTGCCCCGCACTGGAACCAGGATGCACGTGGTACCATTACCGGCATAACCCGGGGCACTAACCAGGCGCATATTGCCCGGGCCGCGCTGGAAAGCATCGCATTCCAAACCATGGAAGTACTGAAAGCTATGGAGGCCGATTCGGGCTTAAGCATTAAGCAACTACGGGTTGATGGCGGCGCTACAGCAAACAATCTGTTAATGCAGTTTCAGGCCGATCTGCTGCATACTAAAGTTATCCGTCCGCAGGTTACCGAGGTTACCGCTATCGGCGCCGCTTATTTAGCCGGACTGGCAACCGGTTTCTGGGGCAGCATGGAGGATATTAGCGGCCAATGGAAAATTGAAAAGAGCTTTGAACCGGGTATTACCCCTGATATTGAAAACCGCATTAAAGGCTGGAACCGCGCTGTTAAAGCCGCTAAAGCTTACGCCGAAAACTAATTGATAAACCAAATAAAAATCTAAAATTATATGAATGAAATTACCGCCGAATTCATCGGCACTATGTTCCTGATCCTGTTAGGGAACGGGGTTGTTGCCAACGTTGTACTTACCGGCACAAAAGGCAATAATGGCGGCTGGATAGTAATAACTACCGCCTGGGCAATGGCTGTGTTTGTAGGTGTGGTGATAGCCGCGCCATTTAGCGGCGCACACCTAAACCCGGCAGTAACGCTTGGCCTTGCCATTGCACAAAAGTTTAGCTGGGCAAAAGTACCAGCATATGTAGGCGCGCAATTATTAGGCGCTATGGCCGGTCAGTTTCTGGTATGGCTGTTTTACAAAGACCACTATGCAATTACCGAAGACAAAGGCCTGAAGCTGGCTACCTTTTGTACTTCGCCGGCTATTAAAAAAGTATCATCAAATTTAATTAGTGAGATCATCGGCACATTTGTGCTGATATTTGTGATCTTTTATTTTACCGATGCCGAGATCAAAAAAGATAAGGTAGTGATAGGGTTAGGATCGTTAGGCGCTATGCCGGTAGCTTTCCTGGTTTGGGTAATTGGCCTATCCCTTGGTGGTACCACAGGTTATGCCATTAACCCCGTGCGCGACTTAGGCCCACGTATTATGCATGCTATTTTACCCGTAAGCAACAAAGGCAGCAGTGAATGGGGGTATTCATGGATACCGGTAGTTGGGCCGCTCATTGGTGCTACACTAGCCGCTTTGGCATTTTTGTGGTTGAAGATATAACGAGAGTTTACTAAAATAAAAAGCGGGGCTGTTAATTACAGCCCCGCTTTTTATTTTCCAGTCGTCATAGCTTATTTCACCTTATCATAATACTTCCCAAACATTTCCTTCGCCACAACTATCTCATCACCTTTAGGCACAGTGGTATAGCTATCGCGCTTGTTAACCCAGGCCCACTCCCAGTCCTTAATTTGCTTCTCAAAAGCTGCCTGATCAATTTCCTTGCCCTGGCGGTAGCTTGTGTTCACAAAATCAAAAAACTGCTGCCAGCGGGGTTTATAAAAGCCAGAGAGCATACCTGCCCACTGTTTGCAGGCGTAGTCATTCAGCGTATTGTTTTTATCGCCCCAAAGGGTTATTTGGTCGCGGGCGTTAAACTCGTATAGTTTCTTTTCGGCATCGGTTGTTCCGTTGGCTTTGGCAGCTTCCAGCCATGGGCCCAAAAGGAAATCCTTACGGGTTGAAAGCAGTTTATCCATATCGTCAATTACACCTAAAAACTCTTTGCTCAGTCTGCTAAAGTTTTGCTGATCGTGTTTTTTTGCAGCGGCGGCAAACTGGCGTTGTAAGGTATCGGCGTAGTTTGCTAATATCTGCCGGGTCACATCAATCAGGTCATAACGGAAACCGCTGCTATTTTTAAGGTTATCTGCCGCTTGTATCATTTGCTCCCAGGCAGGTACCAAATCCTTAGACTGATAAAACTTCTGCGGATTTGCCCACCGTGTTGCTTTTGCAAAAGTCGGACGTCCGGTAATAATCGATTCGTTACCGCCACTCCTGATACCGCCGGTATATACAGTATTTTTTAAAACTTCCCAGGCTTTTTCGACATGCGGTTCTTTTTTACCGTACCTGCGGTAAGCGTAATCCTTTAACCAGGTATCCAGTTCAATCGGTGTATTGCGCCAAACATTTTCCATCATCAATTCATACATCACAGGATTTTGCTCAATAGCTTCGGGTGTTAAACCGATACCCAGTAACTTGCCTGATTTTGGGTTATTCAAGGCGTTGGCCGGATCGGCAGCTACGTTATCCATACGGCCATACATGCTGATGTTTCCGCCGAAGTTGTGCAGCATACACCAAATCCAGGGCTTGCCATAATAAGCGTCGGTTTTGTCCCACATAGGCTTATTTTCGCTGTACAGGTCAAGGATGATCATGTGCTCATTCGGTATGCCATTTAGCAGCGCCTTGATCTGCGTAGGCTGCCAGAATTTAGCCGAATACGAGAACATCCATCCCTGCATTATCCAGGTAGCTTTAGGATCGGCAGCAGCCATCGATTGGTATACCTTCTTGCTTACCGCATCCAAATAAGTTGAATCATTGGTCGGCGGTGTATTTTCGTTGAATGTATCTGCCGAATACAGGTGATCGGTGCCGAATGTCTTTACTTCTTCCTTAATAAACTGCTTGCCAATGGTGGTAAACATGGCATCATCGGGATCGAGGATATAAACATCCGGGAAGCCCTGCCAGTTAGTTTGTTTTAATTTAGCTTTCGGGAACTTGGTTTTAAATGCCGGCGGTACATGCCCGGTGAAGGCCGGAAGTATCGGTGTCATGCCCAGTTCGCGTTCGCGCTTTAGTATTTGTTTTTCCAGCACTTCCTGGCTGTCCATAAAACTTTGCGGCAAAGGGCCTCCCCAGCCATCAAGGTTGCCCATCCAAAACCAATTAAAGTAAGCCGGGCCGCTAAAGAAGGTCGACAAATCCTTATCGGTGAAACCTAAACTTTTATAAACCCGCTGCCAAATGATGTTTTGTCCGGTTATAGCCAGCGGCATGTTGATACCGTTCAGCGCCATCCAGTCAATTTCCTGCTGCCAGCGTTTCCAATCCCACCAGCTCATGGTATAGTTGAAGGTGCAATAGTTCAAATAATAGCGGTAAGTATAAGGCGTTACTTTGTGCACCTTTGTAGTAACCTTTGGTAATATGGCAGGCAACTTAAGGTTACTGCCATTCCAGCTGATATCGCAATGTCCGTAAGTTTTTAAATAGTAATTCAGCGCACTTGCAACCGAAACACCATTGGTTCCCCTCAGGATGATCTTATTGCCTTTGCCATCCACTTCAAACACATCTTTACCATTTTCCTGGGGGATAAATGCAACTTCAAAACTTTGCGCGTGTGCCGGGATAATTCGTTTGATCAGCGCGTAGGCTGCAGTAGTCCGGACGTCAGCTCTGGTTTGCGCGTATAAAAAAAACTGCTTGCCTCCCATTAAGGAAACAAGCAGCAGTATGGCTAATTTTTTTTTCATTATTTTAAGTAGTTGCCTTTTGAGAACACATTAACCCAAACCTGGTAACCCGCAGCATTGGGATGAAGTCCGTCCGTAGTATATTCTGCTTTCAAGCGGTTTTCAGCATCGAGGAAATTGGGATAAAGATCAATTATCTTCACATTTTTAGCTTTATATTTTCTTATCGCGTCATTAATAGCCAGCAGGTGTTCATCTTTACCATAGTGGTTAGGGAACTTAGCGAATGATGCGTTTACCGGCAGCAGGGTACAGAAATAAATAATAGTTGAAGGTGAACCTTCACGGATACGCTTAATAATTTTTTTATGGTTACGGATAATGATACTATCTGCCACATTGCGCGACATATCATTAATACCTATCAGGATAAATACCTTTTTAGGATGGCCTGAGATTACATCGTCCAAACGCTCCAGCACACCAAAAGTAAGGTCGCCGGATATACCCCTATTCCTTAAACGGTTATCATTAAACAGCTTAGCCCAGTTGCAATGCGCGGTAATACTGTTGCCCAAAAACACAAGGTCGTTTGATGTAATAGGATGCGCTTTAAAGCTGGCCAAACTATCGGCTGTAATTTTAGGGCGGTAAGATGAGTCTACAAATCCTTTAGGGTACACAGCAGGCGGTTTAGCAACCGGCGGCGTAGTTTGTGCAAAGCAGGCATTAACCAGCATTAACGCACCCGCAATAAAAAACAATGATCTTTTCATAGGTTTAACGTGTAAGTAAATTAGCTTTCTCCCTGTTCCAGGTTAAAGCTGTGAAAAATATAGATAAAAAACAGGCAGCGATTAATAAATAAAACGAAGCACTCCAACTGATGTGCTGTATCACTACACCAAGGAGCGCATTGGCCAACACTGCGCCTAATAAATAGCCAAACAAACCTGTCAGGCCTGCGGCAGTACCTGCGGCTTTTTTTGGCACCAAATCTAAAGCCTGAACGCCTATAAGCATTACCGGGCCATAAATAAGGAATCCAATAGAGATTAACGAAGCATTGGTCATCCATACATTACCGCTTGGGCTTTGCCAATAACCTACTACCGCCACCATAATCAGTAACATATAAATTATAGTTGCCGGTGCCCGCCTTCCTTTAAATACTTTGTCGCTTATCCAACCGCATAGCAAAGTTCCCGGGATGCCAGCGATTTCAAACCACGTATATGACCAACCTATCTGATCACGTGAAAAATGCTTTATTTGGGTAAGATAAATCGGTGACCAATCCTGCACCCCTTTACGAATCATGTAAACAAATACATTGGCAAAGGCCGCGTACCAAAGTAACCGGTTGTTAAAGATGTATTTAAAAAATATATCCTTGGCGCTTAATTCCTTTTCTTGTTCTTCGGTGTAATTTTTGGGATAGTCATTTTTATGCTCTTCAACTGGTGGCAAACCGCATGATTGAGGTGTATCCCTTACCAGCAGATAAGCGATCAGCGCGAAACCTAAAGCAACCAAACCAGGAAAATACAGACGGCTTTGCCAAGTGGCAAATAACAAGAAACCCAGTGCTACAACCTGAGGCATAAGCGCCCCTCCTGTATTGTGTGCCAAGTTCCATACAGACATTACACGGCCACGCTCTTTCACCGAAAACCAATGCACCACTACCCTCCCGCAAGGTGGCCACCCCATGCCCGAGAACCAACCGTTAATGAACAGCAAGATGAACATAATTACTACCGACGATGTTGCCCATGGCACTAGCCCCATAAATATCATAGTACAAGCAGACAATACCAAGCCGATGCTCAAAAACAACCGGGCATTACTCCTATCGGAAACGTTACCCATAATAAATTTGCTTATACCGTAGGCAATAGCCACAGCCGAAAAAGCGTAACCAAGGTCGGCTTTGGAATAACCTTGTTTAATTAAATCGGGGGTAGCCAGGGAAAAATTATTACGCACCAGGTAATAGCCTGCATAACCGAGAAATATACCTACAAATGATTGCCAGCGCAGTGCCGTAAATTTTGAATCTATCTGTTCGGCAGGTAGCCTTTTTTTATGCGTCGCAGGAGTGAATATTTGCTTCATCAAATTATGGTTAATGGTTCAGGTTTACTGTAACAGGTTTGGATAATCGGTAATAATACCATCTACGCCTAAGGCTTTCATAGCGTCAATTTCTTCTTTAGTGTCAGGTGTCCAGGGCAATACTTTAATGCCTTGCGCATGGCAGTCTTTCACCACATCGGCAGTAACCATTTTAAAGTTAGGACTGTAAATAAATGGCTTAAAGCCCAGGTCGGCCAGGTTTTCGGCTGTCGATTTCTTATTATCCACCAGCCACGAGGTGCGTACAGTTGGATACTTTTTATTCAATATCTGCAAGGTGCGCTTATCAAACGACTGGATCACTACCCATGGCAATATCTTCTTTTCTTCCAGCACATCCATCATCAGTTTCACAAAAGTTTCCGGGTCAGGGTTTACCGTACCATCGCCTTTTTCGCTGCTTTTGGTTTCAATATTATAGAATACCTGGCGTTTTCCGCTGGTTTTAATATAATGCTGCACACTGTCAATCAAATCGGCCAGCAAAGGTATGCTCACCTTCATTTTTTTCTGATCGGGAAATTTGCTATAGGGTTTTGAACCTACGTCAAACTTTGCGATCTCGGCATAGTTCATTTTGTACAGGATGTACTTCCGATTGTCTTCTTTAGGTATTTCTTTACCATCTGGTGTAAGCGAAAACAAGGGGTTAATATATTCATCGTGCGATACGATCACTTTGTTATCAGCTGTGATGTGCAGATCCATTTCCAGTGTCTCCATCCCAAGGTTTACGGTGTTGATCATTGCCGGAATGGTATTCTCTGGCATCAAGCCACGACCGCCCCTGTGGGCCTCCCTGTCAAATGCCGGATAAGGCATATTTTTAACTTGTTTACTTTTTTGGGCAAAACAGCCAGATAAGATAAATCCGCTTAGCAATGCCAAACAAATGGTTCTTTTCATGTATAGTAATTTAGTGTTTATAATACGGCTTGTTTTTCCTTTTTATACAACTCGCGCAGCTCGTTTAACTTCTGTTTGTATTTCGGGTCGGCAGCCAGGTTTTTAGTTTCGTGCGGATCTGTTTTTACATTATACAGCTCCTCATAGTTATGTTCAATATAGTTCAGGTACTTAAAATCTTTAGTAACAATACCTTCTGATTGTGGGATTTTGGGGCTCTTACCATATGTATGCTCATAAAAGAAATAATCGCGGGCTTTCGCCGGATTTTCCAGGTCTATACCCTGCATAGTTGCTGGCATCGGTACCCCAGCCATTTTTAAGATGGTTGGCGCCACATCAATATTCAAAGCTATCTGGGTTGATTTAATACCGGTTTTGTTTTGCGGTAAACGCGGATCGTAAATAATCATCGGCACACGGATGGATTCTTCATGTCCATACCATTTACCTTCCATACCATGTTCGCCAAGGTAAAAGCCGTTATCACCCATAAAAATGATGATAGTATTTTTATCTACGCCCAGGCTTTTCAGCTTGGCCATCATTTTACCTACGGCCTCATCAGCGCCGGTAATCAAACGGTAATAATCCTTCACAGTTTCCTGATATAATTCAGGGGTTGAAAACAGTGGTTTCCAGCGTACGCGCGCTACGTTTACATCTGTTTTAAAAAAATCAGGGAAACTATCCCAATACTTCGGGTCAGCAGTTTCGGGTTGCGGGATGGTTACGTTTTTATACAGATCTTTAAACCTTTCCTGTCCTATGAAACGCGGCGGCATGCCATCCTGCTCGTGCGGGGCTTTAAAGCCAATTGACAGGCAAAACGGTGCCTTGCCAGCGTATTTATCCAGGAAAATGCTGATATCGCTGGACACGCTATCGGTGTTATGCACAGTGCGCCCATCGGTGCTGGTCATGATATAATCAGGCTGTTCTTTTTTTGTGGCCGACCAGTAATCATAATAGCTGATGGGTTGATTGTTCACTCCCACGCCATACTTGCCCACACAGCCAATTTTATAGCCTGCATTTTTCAATAGCAGCGGGTAGGTATTCATCAGCGCTTCGGTGCTGAAATCAGTTTTAAAGTTATTTATCTTATGGCGGGACTCATATTGTCCTGAAAGTATACTGGCCCTGCTTACACAACAGATAGAGGTAGTTACATAGGCATTTTTAAACAGGATGCCTTTATTAGCCAACGCGTCGAGGTTGGGCGTTTGGATGATTTTATTACCCATTACGCCTAACGCGTCCCAGCGATGATCGTCGGTTAACACAAAGATAATATTGGGTTTACCCGGTGTTTGCACCCGGTATTTACCTTTATGCGATATTGGCGGGTTCCGTGGTCCATTTTTAGCAAATACGAAAGTATTTACCAATAGCAAAAAAGTCACAAATGCCGCTATTCTCATAAAGTTTCCCCTCATTATAACTGGTATCGGTAGCTGAATAATTAAACTTTTACTTCGCTTTCGTACTTATCACCAAATCTATCTGTAGCCACTACTTTAACTTTCTTTACCCCTGGCTCAACATGGGCTACAAAAATGTGGTCGGTTTTACGTGGTTCGGCAAAGGTTCGTTTCGCAGGTAGCTGGTCGCCCAGATATAATTGAACCGCTAAAGGATCAAAGGCTTTTTGATTTTCCATTTCGCCTTTTGGCTGTCCATCTGCCCAGTACTCTACTTTCCATTCAGGATCCCAGTTCCAAACGTTGGCAATTACCCTGTTTTGGTTAGTTAATTTATCAGTAAACAAGGCCATCTGGTACGATTTGTCCTCGCCGGTTGATTTGTAATACCATTTCAACTGGTTACCGTCTACATGGTAAACGCCATAGCCACGTGGTGTACCATCTTCGCAAATGGGGCCTGTCCACCAGGCGCCGCAAACGGTACCGTGGTTATGCTCAAATATGTGGTCGGTTATCACATTACGGTGGTAATGCGTATGGCCCGACATGATGTGCGCGTTTTTGAAGTTAGCCATCAACGCATATAATTCTTTATTGTTCTTCACCTCGTTATGTACAGGCATATGCAGGGAAACAATCAGCAAGGCATCTTTATCAACCAGCTCCAGGTCTTTTTTCAACCAGCTTAATTGCTGGTCGGTGATCCAGCCGTCATAGTTGCGGTCGACACCTAAATAGCGAACATTATCTATTACTACATAATGCGCTTTGCCCCTGTTAAAAGAATAATAAGTTGGCCCGTAGTGGCTTTTAAAGGTATGGTCTGATGTTTCATCGCCGCCTTCACGATAATCTTCATCATGGTTACCTAAAGCCTGGAAGAACGGGATACCCATATCGTTCACAGCTTTATTATAATCATAAAACAAAGCATGGTTGTCCCAAACCAAGTCGCCTACACAAATACCGTGGACTAATTCGCCCGGCATGCTTTTTAGCAGCTTTTTCACGTCGGGTACCGAGGTATCCATCATTTGCTGCACATCCTTATCATTCTTTACCTGCGGATCAGCCCATAAAATGAAGGCGTGCTTATCGTCATTTTTCTTCAGCGGCACTAATTCAAAATCGAAATACGAACTATTTTTTATGGCGTAATAAAACTTAGCCAGGTTCTTTTCGTGAGGTATCTCATATCCGGCCGGGATACTGACATAAACAAATTGGGCATTATCGGCCGGGTTTATTTTATAATTACCATTGGCATCCGTCTTAACAACACTAAAGCCATCAGTTACCATTACATTGGCCAGGGGCTTGCCTCCCGCAGTTACCTTACCGGCAATTGCATCGTTTTTTGAAAGCGCGTATAAGAAGTTAGATTTAAAGGTTAGCGCTAAACCACCGGCTGTGATTAATGATTGTTGAATAAATGATCTGCGTTTCATTGCAATAAGCGTATAAATTATAGTCAAAATAGTGGAAGCAGGGTATCCTGCTTCCACGTTATAACATTTGAACAAGTAAAACCATTAGGATATTACTCTCTTATATTCAAATTAGCGAGATATTGGAACCACATACCGTTTTAAAATAGTTCCATCCGTATAACTCTGTAATTGAAAGTAGAACACATCCCCGTCAAGATTCACTTTAACATAATATTGGCCATTCGGAATAGTGGTGGGAATTTGAAAATGTGTTTCCCATTCTACAGTACACCCGGCCAAAAGGAACTGCTGATTACTTATCGGCACCGAATATTCATCGCCTGTGGTCGTATCTTCAAATATAACCCAGGAATAGCCATAGCAAGTACATGCTTGATATAATGTCATGGAGAAGTTAGAGCCAGAAGCAGCCGCCCACATTATCGGTGATTCAGGATAACGAGCCCCGGGGCATTCTCCCGTAGTAGTATCTTGGGGTTCGGGCCAGCCAGTCCAAAAATCACTTGTAGTAGTTGGTATAGGAGATTCACCATTAGAAAAATTAGGGGGATTTATCGTGCAAATTTGTGCCGGAACTTCCTCTACAACTTGTTCACAATTGACAGGGTCGCCATTTTGATCATAATCGCAATTCCAGTACATAAAATAATATACTCCTGCTACGCAAGACTCATATGAGTCGGTCGTTTGTATTTTTAATTTATTTATAATCAGACCTCTGTTATTATCGCTAACTCCACCCAAATTGTATGATTGTGTAGATAAGAATTTCCCTTTCCAGCTTTTATAGGTTACATATCCACTAAAGTCCTTACTCATATTTAGGAAATGATTGTCATGTAAACCTTTATATCCTTTTGTTAAATATTCCGCAGTTGGCATGATTGTCATGATTTTCTCAGTAACCATACCGCTTACTTTATCTTTATAAATCACAAGTCGGTCAAAGGAGTTTTCAGCCATCTCTTTGAGTACAGAAGTTATACCCGAAGCACCTTTCAATATTATACTACGTCGCGTGTAGGTGATAGGAACTTCAACAAAAAATGATGTTTTGTTTTCACCGACATAAGCTTTTGAAAAGTCTACTTTCTTAAGGATTTTTTCGGTCTTTCCAGCAATGTTAATTGTGTCATAATTTCCATACTTTGTATCAAGAGAATTGTAATAAGCTTCAGCAACAACTACGGTCAATTTTTCTGACACACTTGTCTCCTTTGACTGATTTTTTTTGCAAGCAAAATTTGCCGCAAAAAATAAAATTATAACTATTGTGATCTTTAAGGTCCTCATAGTGATTAAGTTAGATGGAATTATAAGTTTTAAATATCGCAGGGCTACATCGTTTTCTTTGGAGGTTATTTATATCGACTCGTCCTATGGATTATTTGTAAAGAATTACTTTAATCTACATTAAATAAATGATTAGAAAAAAATAATTACTTATATGGTTATAAGGAGGCAGGGTAACCCTGCCTCCTTTAATCACCTTCGTACGTTATATTTTACGAAGCTTATTTAAGCTTTGTTGCTCCGTCACCTTCAATATCGGCTAAAGCAACAGGTAAAATATTAGTTGTGGATCGTGCGGCTACCCATTTGCCTAAACTCACATTATATACCCCTCCTAACATATCCCATGAATTTGCAAGCGGAAGGATATAAGCTAAGGTATTACTACCCTGCCTGTTGTAAGGCTGAGGCGTTAATGAGATCACGTCTTTAAGGTCATATAAATCGGTGTTTGTAATAGGATAACCCACGTTAGCAACCGGATCGAACAATGTACCGCCCGTACCATAGAATATCACATCAACGGGTACACTGGCCAGTGTAATATTTAACCCGGGAAGAACCGCTATCCCTGCTGCATTACCGCTATTGGCCAGCAGGTTGGTAGTTTTAGTACCAAATGTAGCTGGTGTAGCTGTAGAAAAGTTAGGGCTGTTGGTTGTTTGATAATTGAACGCCCCTATCCATGTTGACGAAGATATATCTGCCGAGGTAGAACCCGCAATGCGTTTACCGCTGCCGCCGGTATAAAAATACTGACCTTTGGTAACCGATCCTGTTTTTAGTTCAAACTTAAAGGTACGCAAATCGCCGGTGGCCCAGCCTTTGGTAGGGAAACCTGTTGGGGTTGATGCACCTGCGTTGTTAGTAAATACTACGCTAAAAGGCTCGGTAGCGAAGTTAATATCACGCGTAGCTAATAATTGCACATATTCATAAGGATAATCAGTGCCCGGAGGGTCGGCATAAAAGCCGCAAATTATTATTGGTGCTATAGATATTACAGAACTTAATATTTTCACATCGCTACCACTACGCATGCGTAACTGAGGGACAATGGTACCATCTGTGGCAGTAGTGCCATATATAATACCTGTAAAATTTGCACTTACCGGTAAAACAGTACTTGCAAATGTAGCTGCAGCCTCGGTATGCATATTAATATTCCCAAACCCATCATTAATCACCTTGTCACCAGAAAATGTTTCTGTTGGTGCCGGCAACGGATCGAAACCACCTTTAACAACTGCTACTAAGGTACTTTCATAGTTATCGGGATTTGCCAGGATAGCCGCGCTGGTTGCCCGTGTACCTATAACTGTGTTTCCGGATGATACTTTAGTAATATTCGCGGTTGATAAACCGGTAAGCTGCAACACGCCGCTTGAGCGGGTAAGCACTGCACCTGTCACATCAACCATTAACGAGTCGCCCGGTGCATATTTTGCTGCATCGGCACCTAAATTAATAGCGATCCCTCTTAACCTTGTGCGACGGTTATTTTGCATCACTAATAAACCGGGGCGCATATTACCACCTGTAAAATCAGACACAACAGTGCCTATAATCTCATGGGCACCAGCCATATTCTTAGTATCAAGCGTTACATCTGTGCCTTTATAAATTTGCCGAAGGTCGGTAATTGCAATTATCGGGCTAAGTACGCCATCCGGATAATTGTTCCCCTTTTGACAGCCAGACCAAATACCGGCTGATGCAATAAGGAGAAGTGAATAGAATAATATCTTTTTCATGTCTTAATTTATATGATATAAATTTAAAGTAATAACCTTATGGTTTTTGCCACCATACTTGTGTGCTGATAACATCCGGGCCCTGGTTAGCAACTGCTGCGGTATAATTTGCAGGGTTAGCCGATTGTACATATACAGGATAATTTAATCGTGCCGGCATAATCTTATTGTTTAATACGCCGGGGCCTTTAGGCAAAACCGGATGGCCTGTACGGCGATTTTCAAACCACTCCTGGAAATCTGTCCAGAACAGGGTATAATACTTTTGTACATGGATTATCTCCATTTTATCATCCAATGATAATGCATCATTCCAGGTAATATCCGCAGCGGTCTCATATGATGCTACAGTAATCGGCGCTGTAAAATAGGTAGGTAACCAAAATGTGATAGCATTTTGAACGCCGGCATCATAATATGTTTTTGGTATACCAGTGGTAATATATCCTTTTAACGAAGCTTCTGCTAAAATAAATTGCAACTCGCCATAGTTCATAATATTACCGCCAAGGGGTTCGCTTTCATAACTTTTGCCACCCGGACCATTGGCAGTTGAATAAAAGTATGATTTGGTAGTAGGTGCTGTACCTGCTGCATAACCGCTTGGCACACCCACAAAGTTACCACTTGATGGCGCAATAGACCATACACCGCCTGGTGCACCATTAAACAGCGTATACAAACGTGGGTCCTGCCATTTTGTTAAGTTATTAATAAAAAAGGATGATAAAGCCGGCGCCCTCCAATCCTGTTCGCGTACACCGTTAATAAATGGTGATGTTAAATAACCCACACCTGTCCATCTTAAAACAGCGGCATCCGTATTACTGGTCATAATTGGATAATTTGCCTTATTAACATCAACTATATCATGTATTTTGGCTATTACATCATTAGCTACCTCCGCCTTACCTGATAATCTTAGTAAAAGTCTTAAATATAACGAGTTACCAAACTTGCGCCATTGCGCGCAGTTACCTGCATAAACAGGATCACTGGCGGCTACAACATTTGGTGCACCATTTAACAGAGTATTAGCATTTTCTAACTGCTTGAAAATATCCAGGTAGATATCTTTTTGCTTATCAAATGCTGGTTCAAATATACCATCCCTGCCCATGTTAGACTGGAAGTAAGGTATATCGCCGTAAGTATCTGTTAAAATAGAATAAACCCAGGCCTGGCAAATTAATGAGATGCCCTGATAGCCTTTATTAGCCACCAACGGGTCAGCGGCAGTGCTATAAACATCCTTAAAATTTGAAAGCTGCTGATACAGGTTATTCCACATATAATCTGCCTGGTTGGGCCTGATATCATATCTGAACACTGCACCTTCACCGTCAGTTTCTGCAACTGTTATCTGTACCAACTCGTTACTAAACGTACGTGCTTTCAGCATATTGGCGGTCATGGTATTAACCAATGCCGGCGCCAGTAATTGCTGAGGCAATGCCGTAGGCGAAGTATTTGGGTTGGTATTAATTTGCTGGAAATCTTTTTTACAAGATGGTTGCGCTATAGCAAACAGCATTATAGCACCCATAATTTTATATATATTCCTTTTCATCGTAATCTTATAATTAGAGGGTTATAGCTACACTAACACCCAAAGTCCTGCTAGATGGGAATTGACCAATTTCAAAGCCCTGTGTTATGTCAGCACCTGCAAGGGTACCAAATTCAGGATCAAATCCGGGCCATTTTGTCCAGATAAACAAATCACGGCCATACACACCGATAGTTGCACGTTGTACACCTATTTTACTGGTTAGGCGTGCAGGTAATGTATAGTTAAGTGTTGCTTCCCTTAATTTAATAAAGTTAGTACTATAAGTAGCACCTTCAGCATTGTATGAACCATAGGCATGCTGATAGTACTGATCGATATCGGATGCAATAATATCATTTGGACGATAGGTTCCATCTGCGTTTCTTATTACACCGTTACCAATAATACCATTATAGCGGCCTGGCAAAGTATTGGTTGTTTTACCTTGTTCCGCTAATTTATACGCCGTTAACGAATAGGCTACCGCGCCGTATTGTCCGTCAAACAAAACACTTAAATGGAAATTTTTGTAGGTAAAATCATTACTTAAACCCATTTTCCATTTCGGCTGAGTATTACCCAGGTAAATTGGATTTGGTGTAATCAAAGCTGTACCAACGGCTTGTACGGCTGGGTCGGCATTGAAAACAACCTGACCGTCGGGCGAACGCTGATAACCTGTACCATACAGGTCGCCCATACTGCCGCCTACTTTAGCTACTAGCTGGCCTTGTGCTACCGGGCCTGTTTGCAGTACTACAGTACTGTCGCCTAAAGCGGTAATTTTATTTCGGTTAGCCGAGAAAGTGTAGTTCACCATCCATTTAAAGTTTTTCTTCTGAATTGGCGTACCACCGGCTGTAATTTCTATACCCTTATTAAATACAGTACCTAAGTTTACTACCGCGCGGGGGGCGCCTGCAGAGTTATCAATTACACGGTTAAGTATCTGATTTGTTGTGTTTCCTTCGTACACAGCCAAGTCTAAATTTACCCTGCTTTTAAAGAAACGCAGATCAGTACCTAACTCATAAGTAACAGTTCTTAATGGCTCAAGGTTAGGATCGGCAATGATACTTGGATTTTTCAATCCACCGGCATAAGTACTTCCGGCTGATTCGTAAGTAAATGCAGTGCGGTAAGGAACAGTAGAGCCGCTACCTACCGATGCAGCTGAGAACCTTAGTTTGGCAAAGCTTACATAATCAGGCAGTTTTAAATGATCTGAAGCTACATAACTTAAACTTGCTGACGGGTAAAAGAAACCCACTTTATCGGTACGTTCCGGTGTTGCCAGCGTACTGTTCCAGTCCTGGCGACCGGTGATATCCAGGTACAAATAGTTTTTGTAGCTTGTTGATAACAAACCGTAGAAGCTATTGATAGCAAATTTAGTAGAATTTGGCAGCGCAATTAATACACCTGCACTGTTGGCCGTAGTATAAACTTCAGGGTATATTAACGAGTCGGCACGTAGTTCATCTTCACGATAGTTATTTTTAACCATGCTACCACCTGCTGTAGCAGTGATATTGAAATCCCTTATCTGCTTGGTATACCTTAACAGGAAGTCGGCGCTTGTTTCCTGCTGGTATATATTTTGATAACGGAACGATCCTTTTGGAAGTTTAGTACCAGCATCATAAGGCCTGTCCTGCTCGCGGTGATCGTAGCTCATGTCCAACGAAGTACGCAATTGCAGGCTTAAACCTTTGGTAATATTATAGGTGGCCTGTACGTTTCCGGTTACCGCGTTACGGTTTTGTTTGTTTATAAATTCGTAAGTAATGGCATATGGGTTTTCAGGAAACGTACTATATGGATATTCAATCACCCTACCCGTTTGCCCAATTTTCCAATAGTTTTTCAACCAATCTATATCAGCATTTGGTTGCCAAAAAATAAACCAATACATTAACGATTGGTTACCATAACCAGCACCCGGCATATTATCGCTAAACTTGTTTTGATAATTTACTTTAGCAGCAATAGTCAGTTTATCATTGATTTTTGAGTTAACTGACATTGAAACGGTATTTCGGCCATAACCAGTGTTCGGCGTAATCCAATTGTTAGTAACGTTAGATACGTTGAACCTCGCGGTCGTTTTATCTGTACCCCCATCAACGCTGACGTTATTTGTCAGGGTTTTACCTGTGTTGAAGAACGAGTGTATTTTATTGGTATAAGGTACCCATGGTGTACGTACTTTACCCTGTGCCTGTGTTACCGGGTCAAACTGGTAAAACATCTGGCCGTCAAACTTAGGTCCATAAGCAGAACTGGTACCACTTGTACTTCCACCATCAGCGCTGGCGCCAAACGAATAATAGTTAGCGCCTGCAGTACCCTGACCGTATTCCCACTGATAATCTGGCCAACGGTTAACCTGCTCCATATTAGCGTTTGAATTAACACTTATACCCACACCTTTCTTTTTGGGATTACCTGATTTTGTAGTAATAATAACCGCACCGTTTGCGCCATCCTGACCGTATAATGCTGCGGCAGCAGGGCCTTTCAGTACAGTTACACTCTCAATATCCTGAGGGTTAATGTCGTTTATACTGCTACCATAATCTGCGGGCATATTATCGCTGCCGGTACCGTAAACAGCTTCGCCACCGTTAGCTATACGCCTGCCGCTGCTTCGGTTTGTTACCACACCATCAACAACAATCAGGGCCTCATTACTGCCCGTCAGGTTGTTTTCTCCACGTAAAATAATTTTGGTCGATCCTGTAGGGCCGCTATTTGAACGCACCAGGTTTAAACCCGCTACTTTACCCGACAAAGCATCTGTCCAATTAGCCGCAGGTGCATCGTTAAGTTGTTCACTCTTAATAACTGTCGTGGCATAACCCAGGGCTTTGGTTTCCCTTTTAATACCCAACGCAGTAACTTGCACCTCGTTCAAATCACTTGACGTTGATTTTAAACGGATGCTTACTTTTTCCTGGTTATTATTAAAGGCTTGTTTTTGTACGGTATAACCTAAAAAGCTGAACTGTATAACAACTCCTTTAGGTACCTTTACTGTAAACGCACCATTAATATCGGTTAAACCATAGGTTTTGCGTTGCGCATCGGCAATAGTTACGCCCGGTAACGGACTGCCGTCGGTATCATCAACAACCACACCTTTAACAGTAACAGTTTCCTGTTGCTGAAACAAAATGAAATTTGATGACGCAGACGCTAAATGCGGACTTACCACCAATGCCATTAGCATTAACGGTAAAATTTTTACATACAGGCGTTTATGAAGCCACCGGTAAGTAAGTGCTTCCTGCGGTGTTTTCACATGCCTCGGCACTTGGCCCGACATCTTTAAAAACACGTTAAAGCATTGAGTAAATGTTCTCTTCATAGTAATTCAGGGTTTTACAATTGGTTTTGATTGGTTTGGTTTGTTAATTTCATTTCCTTATGTTTAAGGCACAAAGATGCTTCATGTATGTAAATTTAGTTTTAAGTTTATATTATCATCCCTTAACATTGGCTATATCACCATTTTGTTACTGTTTATATCCATCAACTCCGGATAAAAAGGCTGTAACAAATAACGGTTGGCCAATTCGGTAAATTCTTTCACTTGTTTTAACTCCCAGTTTTTATCATGACCCAGCTCGGCCGCGATAGTAGCAGCTACTTCGGGTGCCATTAATATAGCCGCTTTGGCATCTAAAAACAGTACGCGTAACCTTCTGGCTAACACGTCTTCAATAGTGCGAGCCATTTCATTCCGTACCACCCATAATACCTCAGCTTTTATAATATCGTAACCATCCAATAATTTTACGGCCAACCCGGCATCCTCCGCTGCCAGCTTTCTTATCCCCGCTGCATCTGCTCCGTAACTGGCTAATGGCCCTGGCTGTATATTAGTAACATAGCCATGTATATGAACATTCTTCGAAGCGCATTTCACATGCGGCAAACCAGCCACTTGTATCGCTTTATCTATCACATCTTCGGCCATTTTACGATATGTTGTCCACTTACCGCCGGTTATAGTGATAAGTCCCGATGCGTTAACAATTAACTTATGGCTCCTTGAAATCTCCTTGGTTGTGCCTGTTTCTTTGCCTGTAGCCGCCAATGGCCTTAAACCAGCAAATACCGATAATACATCGGCACGGGTAGGTTTCTTTGTCAGGTATTGTGAAGCTGTATTTAAAATAAAGTCGATCTCTTTCTCTAAAGCAACCGGCTCTAAACTATGCTGGTTTAAGGGTGTATCTGTTGTGCCTAATAATAAACTACCATGCCATGGTACGGCAAACAGAACGCGCCCATCATCGGTTTTTGGTATCATCAGGGCGCTTTCGCCGTCTAAAAACGATTTATCTAAAACCACATGCACACCCTGGCTTGGTCTTACAATAGGCTTGGTAAGCGGGGTGTCCATTTGCAATATATCATCAACAAAAACCCCGGTGGCGTTTATAACCACGCGCGCATTTATTGCGTATTCATTATTGCTTTCCGTATCCAGGGCTTTAATACCGGTTACCTTGTCCCCTGTTTTTAGCAGGCCGGTAACTTTCATATAATTAATAAGCACACCGTTATTTTCGGCACAGGTTTGTGCAAGATTAATAGCCAAACGGGCGTCATCAAACTGGCCGTCACTATAGCGCACCCCGCCCAGCAAATTTTTCATTTGCAAGCGCGGTATAGCCGAGGCGACTTTTTTATTTGATAAAAATGCTGAATGGTTGAACCCCCTGTTTCCGGCCAATAGATCGTAAAACTTCAGACCTATTAAATACATGAATTTTGCTTTGTATCCATAACAGGGGATGATGAACTCCTGCTCTTTAACCAGGTGGGGTGCATTTTTAAAAAGCAATCCCCGCTCTTGCAAAGCTTCGTAAACCAAAGCAATATCGCCCTGGGCTAAATATCGCACCCCGCCATGAACAAGTTTAGTGCTGCGGCTTGATGTACCTTTAGCAAAATCGGCTTGTTCAACTAACAAGGTTTTATATCCACGTAAGGCTGCATCAAGGGCGGTACCTAAACCGGTTGCCCCTCCGCCTATCACAATCACATCCCAAATTGTATTACTTTTTATAGCTTGCAAAAAGCTATCCCGTTCAAATCTCATTCCGTTTAGTTTCGTATACAATTATTGCACTTTTTTTTGTAAATAAAAAAAACAAAACGAAACTTTTTTCTCCACAAAAAATGAACATTTAATACATTTTACCAAAAGGTGCTTACCATTAGTTATTTTTCAATAAAAGTGTATGTTATTTATCATATTGTTAGTTTTGTTAAATAACATCAGTTTAACCGCATTATTAATTTTTAACAAATAATTTATAGTATGTATAACACTTGTCGCTTTTTGGTAGTTTTTATGCTTTTTTCCACCGCATTATATGCGCAGGATAAATCATGGAAATTTGCGCATATTTCCGACACCCACATCGGCAATGAAACTTCAGTTGAAGACTTAAGAAGGACAGTGCGGGATATCAATGCCAACCCGGACATACAGTTTGCAGTTATTTCTGGCGATATCACCGAATTTGGCGCGGACGAAGAATTAAGAACGGCTAAAAATATTTTAGACAGCCTGAATAAACCCTGGTATATTGTTCCGGGCAACCACGACATGAACTGGTCGGAAAATGGCGGTAATAGTTTTAAAAAAATATTTGGCTCCGAAACTTTCGCTACCAAGCAACATGGCTATTTATTTATAGGAATCAACTGCGGGCCAAATATGCGCATGAGCCCGGGACAAGTACCACGGGAAAACCTGGTTTGGCTGGATTCGGTACTAAAAGCCACGCCAAAAGAAACCCCAATTATATTTGTGAACCATTACCCGCAGGATTCATCGCTGAACAACTGGTATGAGATTGTAGACCGGCTTAAAACACACAATATTCAATTAGTGATCTGCGGTCACGGACATAATAACCATCACCTTAATTTTGAGGGTATCCCGGGGATTATGGGCCGGTCTAATTTACGCGCTAAGGACCCTGTTGGCGGTTATAACATTGTAACCATTGCTGCCGATTCTGTTTATTATAACGAGCGTACCCCGGGTGTCGCCACTAAACCTGTTTGGACCAAAGACCGTCTATATAATCATCACTTTAAACCCGAAAGCAAGTATAAGCGACCAGGCTATGCTGTAAACCAACAGTTCAACAATGTACAGACCCTATGGCGCATACAAGACGATAGCGATATTGGCGCGGGTACTACCATAGTAGGCGATAAGGTTATTGTAGTTAACACCGCGGGCCGGATAAAAGCTTATGCATTAACAACAGGTAAACAAGTATGGGCAACCAAAGCAGGCGGGAAAATTTATAGTACGCCATGCGCCGCAGACAATTTCATTGTAGTAGCCTGCACTGATGATTACCTGTATTGCCTGGATAAAAACACCGGGCGCATTAACTGGAAAGCAGTATCAGGTAAACCTATTGTGGCATCGCCGGTAATAAAGGACGGCCGCGTATTTTGCGGTAGTTCTGACGGGCATTTTAAATGTTACGACTTAAAAACAGGGAAAGTAAATTGGGATTTTGCCGCTGTGAAGGGCTTTGTAGAAACCCGGCCATTGCTATATAATGGTAATGTATATTTTGGCAGTTGGGGCAATCACTTTTATGCGCTTAACCAAAAAACAGGGGCAGTTTTATGGGATTGGACCAATGGGTCAACTAACCGCATGTTCTCCCCTGCCTCGTGCGAGCCTGTGGCTACCGGTAACCGCCTGTTTATTGTGGCTCCGGACAGGTACATGACCTGCATTGATGCCATTACGGGCAAACAATTATGGCGTAAGCAAGATCCTAAGATCCGCGTGCGCGAATCAATGGGTATATCAACCGACAGTACTTTGGTTTACGCCAAGACAATGGAAGGCGATGTTGTTGGTTTTGATACCAAGGCCGATAGCATGAGCGTAAAATGGCAGGGCAGCAAAAACATGGGTTACGATATTTCGCCTACGCTGATAAAAGAGCAAGGGGGCCTGGTGTTTGCAACTTCTAATTCGGGGGCTATACTTGCATTTAACCGTGCGGATGGCTCGTTAGCCTGGGTGCACAAAATATCAAACGCGCTGGTAAACCCGCTAAGCTTTGTTAACGACCACCAACTGGTTGCTACCACTATGGATGGGGTAATTGTTTGTCTGAAATATTAAATATTGTAGAGGCACAAAATCTTGTGCCTCTACTTTAATTGTACGGCGCTATCGTTGATATCAAAATTAAATTTTTGTACTAACTTGTACATTTCGGCGCCAGCTAATAATACCGGGCCATAGCCATGGGCTGCAAAGTTATTTACCGGGCGGTAATAATAAAACGCCGGATCGAACCCCATGCCGGTACCTACACATGTGCCTTCCACCTGTCCATCGGTATTTACTTTAGTGCTTACCGCGTTCCAGGCCAGCATGGCCATAGGGCCATAAGCCCGGGCATCAAGCCAGCCCTTATTAACCGCACGCGCTATGCAATAGGCATATATGGCGGTTGCCGATGTTTCCAAATAGCTGTCGTTCCTATCCAATAGCTGGTGCCAAAAGCCGGTTTTATCCTGTAAACGTGCCAGTCCTTCTGCATGTTCTTTCAGCATATTTAAAACCATTGCCCTGCCGGGGTGATTTGCCGGTAGCGCATCCAGCAGTTCTATTTTTGTTAATAAAGCCCAGCCGTTAGCCCGTGCCCAATGGAATTGCGGATGCGGTTCCATACCCTGTACCCAGCCATGCATATACAAGCCCTTTTGATGATTGAACATACGTTTGCTGAATAATTGATATTGCTTAACCGCTTCGTCAAAGTATTTTTTATCGCCTGTTAACACACCCATCTGGGCCAGCGCAGGCAAACTCATGTACAGGTCATCAAGCCACAGGGTATTGAGCAAGGGGCGGTTGCGCGCCAATGTACCGTCACTCAGCCGGAACTCTTTGGTCATAATATAATTGATGTAGTTATCAATTACAGGTCGCACATTAGTTTTAACGCCGCCTGCGCGGATTGTTTTTATCATTGCAGCGGTGATTGAACCGGCATCGTCCAGTGCTTTAGGTTGCAGTACAGAAGCCACAGGAGTTGCCGCGCCTGGGTTGGTTTTCAGGTAGTTTTTATAATGTGCCACCACATCGCCAATAAAATTAATCCGGTTCACGCTGTAATCGGTAAACTTTTTATCGCCTGTGGCCGCACCAGCCTCCAGCATGCCGGTATAGGCTACGCCCCATTCGTAACTGATCAGGCGGAAATCTCCGGGTTTAAATATGGTGTTGGCATTAGCCTTACTGATATCGGTTATAGCGGTCCCGCTTTGCTTATCCTGTAATTGATAAGGTGTCACCGCGTCAAGATAATGGTATACCCTATCCAGCACAGCTTTTATTTCTGTTTGCCTGGGTACACCATATGGCGTAACATAAGCTGGCTTCAGCAGGTGTAAAGGCGTATTTGCATCGTTACCTTTAGCCGTTGTGTATTGGGCATAAGTTGTATTATTTTTTAATAAACACAGTACAAATAAGCAAATGGACAAGCCCAGGCGTAGGCTTTTTACGCGGTATTTTGAATAACACATTAGTGAATGGATTGGTTATAATTAAGGACAAGTTACATGTTTATAGTATTCTCCGTATCCTGTAGTGTCCTGTAGATATGCTGGTTTATGTCAATACCATTTCAATATGGTCTATTCCATCTTCGTCATAGATCTCGCCATCGGCCTTAAAGCCTAACTGGGCGTAAAATTTCATTGCATAAACCTGTGCGCCTATGCGTATAGGGCCGTTACCGTACAACCGGCGCGATTCTTCAATGGCATACGTCGTCAGCACCTTTCCTGCCCCTGTCCCCCGCACGGCAAGACTGGTGATGATCCTTCCAATGGATGCTTCCTTGTAAGATAGTCCGGGCGGCAGCACTCGGGCGTAGGCCGCCAGTTGCGTATCGTTATATAACAAAACATGATGGCATTGCTGATCTTTATTATCCATATCCAGAAAAACGCAGTTCTGCTCAACCACAAATACTTCACTACGTAAGCGCAGTAATTCATATAGTTCGGTTACAGATAGTTCGTTAAATGCCCTGGTGATCTTTTTATAAGTCATATCCTGTGTTAAACACCCCGAATATACAATATTTACTTTCGGCTAAACAGATCAGTGTTGACAACTTAAAAACTTATTTATAATTTAATTTTCAATAATTTCTGAAAGTTAAATATATTATTTATCTTTGTTGCATGCTAACATCAAAAGTACTCGTAATAACCACCACCCTGCTTCAGTTAGCCGGGATAGCGCAAGTGTTATTAGTACTAATGAGCTTCTTATCCCTAAAATATTAAACTGGCATGCTGAACTCATCCAGGTTCGGCCATTAATTAAGCAAATGTTCTGGACTTATGCCGGTTATATCCTGGTGATCAATCTATGCTTCGGCCTGCTTTCTTTTTCCGCTGCCGGTGATTTGATTAACGGATCGAAACTGGCTTTATGCGTTAGCGGCTTCATTACCGTTTACTGGGTATCGCGTGTATTGATACAATTCTTTTATTTCGACAGGGCAGGCTTCCCTACCGGCAATTGGTATAAGCTGGGCGAGGCGCTGCTGGTTTTGCTTTTTGTTTTTTTAAGCGGTGTTTACAGCTACGCTTTTTATGTAAACTATATTCACAATTAATATGGAAACCATCCTTACACACTGTATATACTTTGCGTTTATTAATATGGCCATAGTATTGCTGGGATACGTTATTTTAAAGCGAAAGATAATATGGCTAAGTTGGTTAATAATGGTCGTAGCGATTTATGCCGTTTATGCTATTTTTCAATACGAGCACCCCATTTTTAAAATGTTGGCTATAATTGCTACAACCTTTACAGCCATGAAAGTGATAGCGGCAACCGAAGATTACAAAGACCGTCGCCTTACATTAACTTTTATACAATGGCTAGCATTTGCCGTAGGCTGGGCAGGTATGCGCGCGCAGCCTTTTGAAAAACTGGGTGCTGGCCCGCTACCAAATGCGTGGTACATGGTGCGGTTCGGTATCAGCAGGGTTATTGGGGGCGGGCTTATTGTTTTGCTGGCACGTTACATAACTACCCTGCCATTGAATAGGTCGATAACCCATTTTGCCGTGAGTGTTTTATTATTAACAGGCTTTAGCCTGATATTACATTTCGGTATGCTGGGTATCAGCGCGGGTATGTGGCGGTTTTCTGGGGTAAATACATATTTTCTATTTCGCGCACCGGCTAAAGCAACCAGTTTGACCGAGTTTTGGAGTAAACGCTGGAACATTGCTTTTAGTGAGATGACATCACTAACCATATTTCGCCCGTTGAAAAATAAAATTGGCGCCCCCGCCGCGCTAATGCTTGCCTTTATGTTTTCAGGGTTGTTACACGAATTAGCTTTAAGTGTGCCGGTAAATAGTGGCTACGGGTTACCTATGCTATATTTTATCATCCAGGGAGCATTGGTATTGTTAGAAAAAGCGTTGAACTACAATAAGGTAATGTTTTTACGGCATAAAGCGCTGGCGCATATCTGGACTTTGTTTTGGGTAATAGCGCCGTCACCTTTATTGTTTCATGCAAAATTTATAAAGGAAATAGTTTGGCCACTGGCCGGGCTTACATTTTAATTATAATGGAAGCCCGTTCACATCTACGGTCAGTACTTCGCTCATGTAATCAAAAAAGGGCCGCATATTTTTGAGTGCCTGGCTTACTACCATAAAAAAATCCCTGCTTAAAACTTCCTCATCGGTAAACCGCCTGATGATAAGGTACTGTTTATAACGCAGCAGGTCTATCGCTTCATGATCTGCAGGGTATCCCTTGGGCGTAGTTTTCAATTTATCGCCCTGCAAGGTACCAAACGTGCTTTTAAACGACTGGCTTTGAAGGATGTTTCGCAATGGCGTGGCATCAAAAGCAATGTCATCCCGCACCAATTTCAAATCCTGCGCACTTGGCCCCCAAAAGCCGCCGATAACAAAGCTGTGCCCTGGCTCGAAATGATAGTAGTAGCCACCGCGCCTGTATTTAGTAGCACGTTTAAACCGGCCAAGCCAACCCGGGCAAAATGGGGTTTTATCTTTAGAAAACCTGATGTCCCTGTAAACACGGTACAGGCTTTTCCTTGCCGACGGCGTTTCAATCACATCGTGCTTGTTCAGGTCGTTCAATAACTCGTCCAGAAAAAATTCAACCTTTTGCTTTTCATCCTGATAGACTTCCTTATTCAATGCAAACCACTCTCGATTATTGTTGCTTTGCAATTGGCCCATAAAATCGAAGCTTGATTTTGGGAATACAGGCAGCGTGTTTTCGGTCATTTAATAAAACTACTTATTAAAGTATTATTACAGCCTATGCTAAACAAATTTTTACACAAGGTGGAGAATATTACCTATTTTCGGTTAACCCGTTATGATCATGAAAAGATTAATCCTGTTTACCCTGGTACTTTTTGCCACGCAATTAAAAGCCCAGCAAACCCCAATCCCATCCGGTGTTTTCCATTGGGCAGATGTACCTGTTACAAAAAACGACGGCCGGGAGGGACGCAAAATAATACAGGGATCGACAGCTGAATTGGCTTATTTAGACATACACGCCACTACCCAATTAAAAGGCGCCGCACCGCGCCCACCGCATGCACAAACAGAAACAGAGGAATTTATATTTATAAAGGAAGGCACAGCGAAATTTACTATCGGTCAAAATAGTCAGGTTTTAGGAACGGGCAGCCTGGTATTGATCCCTCCGCATGAAATGCAGGCCATACAAAACGTTGGCGATACCCCGCTCACCTATTATGTATTTGGATTACGCGCTAAACAACCGGCGGATATGGAACGCTCGGCAAAAGCCGGGGGCATATTATTTATTAATGCTGATACGCTGAAATACAACACTACTAAACTTGGCGGCCGGATAAACTATCTGAACAGGCCTACAGCTACACTAAGCAACCTTGAGATGCATATGACGGAATTAAAAGGCAAAGGTCCTGCCCATGCCCCGCATACACATGTAGACACAGAGCTGACCCTGGTGTTGGAAGGTGAAACAGAAATGATTATTAAAGACAAAACTTACAAAGCAGTGGCAGGCGATATTTATTTAATGAACAGTAACGAATTGCATGGCATAAGCAATAGCCAGGATAAGCCCTGTAAATACTTAGCCATCCGATGGAAATAATTGCTCCCCCGCCCGGTTACGCCAGTTGTTGTAGAGCTTGCTGTACCAGCAGAAGCCCCTCCGGCGTATAATTTAATTGCAATGCAAAGCTATGCCCATGGCTATCCATTTTTAATAAAGATTTACGCAGGATATTGATCATCTTGTCGGGTTCAGCTTCGTACTTCTTTCTGAAATCTTCATATTGATATTCCAGGAATACCAGGCAAAGCGCGTTTTCCATAGTTTGTACATCAGCATCAACTTTCAAGCGTTTTTTCAGGATGATCTGGCTTACACGTTCTATCTGCTCATCATTATAACCGGCCTGTTTCATTAAAGCGCCCGTTATAGCTACATGGTGCAGGGCAAGGTCTTTCCGCCACTTCAGGTATGGTTCGCGTCCTTCGGGATAATTTTCGCGCGGTATTTCCCAACGGCCTATATGCTGGCTGCGCGAAGCCAAAAGCAATTCCTCATCAGCATTGGGGTTTAGTTTTAATACCCACTCATACAGTTTAATAGCAAAAAAATATTCCTGCGGATAGCTAACGCACTGCCATTCAAAATTGCGGGGGTCTTGCTTATTATAATCGTCAAAAAGCTGAAAAGCGGTATATAATTTATTCATCGCCTTAAATTACTATCTTTTTCCAGTAACCCAAACGACAATAGACTATAATCTTTTCAGCAGGCCGATATTTCCTGATCTTAAGTGTTCATTTTTTCAGCTTTCTTCCCATGTCTCCGTACACGCAATGCGGCTTGCTCTTTATGGCCCATAAAACCTTCTATCTCGCATAAGCGCATGGCATATTCCCCAACAAAGGCACCAGCTTCGGGCGTGCAGCGCTGATAGGTGCAGTTTTTAAGAAACTTGCCAACCCACAGGCCGCCGGTATACCTGGCTGCTTTATTTGTAGGAAGCGTATGATTAGTGCCGATTACTTTATCGCCGTAGGCCACGTTCGTTTCGGGGCCAAGGAAAAGCGCACCATAATTAGTCATGTTTTGCAGGAAATAGTCCGGATTTTTAGTAAGCACTTCCACATGTTCGTAAGCAAGCATATCGGCCACTTCTACCGCCTCTTTTTCATCTGCCACAATAATTACCGATCCGTTATCGCGCCAGGCCACACCGGCAATATCGGCCGTAGGTAATACTAAAAGTTGTTTCTCAATTTCCGCCAGGGTTTCGTGTGCCAGTTTCTCTGATGTGGTTATCAATGCTGCGGGAGATGTAGGGCCGTGCTCGGCCTGGCCAAGCAGGTCGGTAGCAATTATTTCAGCGTCCGATGTTTCGTCGGCAATTACCAGCACCTCGGTTGGCCCTGCAAATAGATCGATCCCAACCCTTCCATACAATTGCTTTTTAGCCTCGGCTACATAGGCGTTGCCGGGACCAACAATCATATCAACCGGTTTTATGGTTTCAGTACCTATGGCCATAGCGCAAACAGCCTGTACCCCGCCCAATAAGTATATCTCATCGGCACCGGCCAAATACATAGCACATATAGTGGCAGCCGGAACTTTACCGTTGATGGGCGGTGTGCATGCAATTACCCGCTTCACGCCGGCAACCTTAGCCGTAAGGATACTCATGTGCGCCGAAGCAACCATGGGATACCTGCCGCCGGGAATATAGCAACCGGCACTGTTAACCGGAATGTTTTTATGCCCTAAAAACACACCGGGCAGTGTTTCGTATTCAATATCCTGAATTGATGCCCTTTGTTTAGTGGCAAAGTTTTTTATTTGCTGCTGGGCAAATTTGATATCGTCGATCACCTGCTGGGGTACCGAGCTAACGATCTCTTTGATCTGGTCTTCGCTAAGGCGGAAACTTGCTGGTGACCAGTGATCAAATTTTTCTGATAGGCTCCTCACTGCAACATCGCCGTTTGCTTCAATATCTTTAATAATATTGCTTACAATTTCCTTAACCTTCGCATCGGCTTCCTTAAGCTCGGTATCGCTTTTTCCTTTTTTAATAAATGTTAACATAATTGATATGAATTTTACTATTTAGGGCTGATTAAAAGCACCTGCCCGGTATTTGAACCTTTAACAGGCCAGGCAATACCTATATTCATCAGGTAATCGCCCCGGTAGGTAACGCCCTCTTTATCCCGCTCTTCAATTTTTTGCACACTGTACATTTGGTCGACTTTTAGGCCTTTTAATTTTAACGTAGTGGCGGCACGCGAACCATATTGACTGCCCTGAAGATATTCGGCCAGGTTATAGCAAATGATTGCGGACGCTGTAGTTTTTTCATCCTGATACTGCAAGGCGCACCTGTTTTCTTCAAACGGAGATACCAGGCGGTAAACTCTGCCCTGTTGTATCAACGGCCTGATCACTTTATACTCGGCTATCTTTTTTGCAGCAACTACCTTATCTGCCTCAGTCCATTTACGCAGGTCGTCGCCTACAGCCAATACGCCTGCCATCGACACATCAAATTTGAAATTAAAGGATGTTGGCTGGTGGAAAGTATTGCCGGTTACCCACGAAACCATGGTATTAGCCGGTAAAGCACCCAGATAACCATATTGCATAAAAATACGGTCGAGCGGACTGGTATCATCGCTTACCCAAGCCTGGTCCATGCGGGAAAGCATACCCAGATCAACCCTTCCGCCTCCGCTCGCACACGATTCAAACCATACATTTGGGAACCGCTTTTTTAACTCGTCAACCAACCGGTATACATTATTTATAAACCTGATACGCACTTCGCGCTGCATATCAACGGGGGCATCCTTCCAGCCGGTTTCAGATAGATAGCTATTTTGGTCCCACTTCACAAATTTGATATTATGGTCCTGCAAAAGCCTTGTTAGTTTTTGAAGCAGATATTGGTACACTTCTTCTTTAGCCAGGTTTAAATAACGGCGCGTATCGGCCGCTTTCCGGTTTTTAGGCATATCGAACATCCAATCGGGATGGGCCCGGTATACATCGCTGTTAGGTACCGCGCTTTCCGGTTCAATCCAGATACCGAAATCCATGCCCATATCATTAATTTTTTTAATTAATGGCCCTAACCCATTAGGGAACTTTGTCTTATCAACCTCCCAATCGCCAAGGCCTGTTGTTGAACTTACGCGGCCTTTAAACCAGCCATCATCAATTACAAATAATTCAATACCAATATCTTTTGCACGTTTCGCTAATTCTAATTGCTGCTCCTCGTTCACCGCATAAAATGTAGCTTCCCAACTGTTATATAAAACCGGGCGTAACTCATTCCTGTGTTTTTCGGGCAGTATAGTTTTCCTGATATAGTCTGCCAGGCTTTGGGCGGCACCATCTGGTCCGCCGTTAGTATACCCTACCGAAAACTTGGGGGTTTCAAATGTTTCGCCGGGTTTTAATTGCCACGAGGTATCCCAAAAGTTGATCCCCCCTAAAATCTGCACATTTCCGTCAATAGACTTATCGAACATCAGTTGCCAGTTACCGCTATAATGCAGCGAGCCAAACCAGGCCGGCCCGGTATCTTTAGCGGCATTTTGCGGGCGCACCATAAACCATGGCGGGTTAAAATTAGCTTTAAACGCCTTATTTTGTTCAATTTTTAAACCTGGGGTAAGCAGCGTTTCCTGTTGCTGAAATTCATTCATTTGCTTGCCGGCTAAGTGGGTGAGCTTATACTCATCTGCCGGTAAAACAATACTGCCCGAAAGCATATTTTCAATTTTGATATTGCCCCTGGCGCCTGTATTCTTAGCAACCACCCATTTTTCAAGAATATCAAATTCGGGCAATACGCGGATGTAGGAGGTTACCTCAAGCGGATAATATTTGTCTTTTTGTGTTATCTTGAGTGTATACCGCCCGTCAATAGTAACTACCTCTCCTTTTACATAAGTTAGTTCGGCCTCCCGCACATTGTCATCAAAAATCACTTCCAGGGCAGATGTTTTAAATGGATAGTTTCCCCTAACTGGTACTTCATCTATACCTTCAAACCATAGCGGGTTTTTCACTACGTTTTCAGCTTGCTCGCGTGAGCCATAGAATACAGGTTTAACTGCATTTGCAGAGGTGATGTACAACTGATATACCGACGAGCGGGTTTTGATCATCCAACCTTTGGGGTTAGCTAATTCAACCACTACATCCTGTTTTTTAGGATGTTGCCCCATTGCGGTTAAGCACGGCAGCACCAAACAAAGGATATTTATAATTTTAGTAAATCGCATAGGCTGTACACAGTAATACACATCTATGCCAAATTTATAGATAATCCTAAACCGGCGTTGCTACGTTTGTATACGATGGTAATACTATTTTACCAACCGCATTTCCAGTAGCAAAAGGTTTTTGCTGTTCAAACTATCAAAATAAGAGAACCCGCCTTATTTTGATAAAGCAGAATTTAATTAATAGTATCAGGTTGAGCCGTCCAGCTTTTTTCTAACAAAGCATCCCAAAGTACTTCAACCGGATGTAGGGCATGTTTTTGTACCCCATCTTTTATTTGATGCCTGCATGATGTACCTGAAGCCGCGATAATTGTATCGGTTGATAGTTTGCGTATAGTGGGGAAAAGCACCAGTTCGCCAATTTGCTGCGATACTTCGTAATGCTCTTTCTCATAACCGAACGATCCGGCCATGCCGCAGCACCCTGATGGGATCAGTACTGTTTTATAATTGGCCGGAATGCTTAGGGTATCCACAATACTTTTTTGAGTTGATAAGGCTTTCTGAAAACAATGGCCATGGATTACTACTTCTTTCTCATCTGATGTGAAGCTTCCGGCACTAATCATCCCCCGGCTGGCTTCACGGCTTAAAAACTCTTCAATAGTATAAGCGTTTTTAGATAGTTTTAGTGCGCTTTCAAAGTTTACGGTTTCGGCTAGGTCAATATATTCATCCCGAAAGGTTAGTATGGCCGATGGTTCGATACCTATTAAAGGGGCATCAGCGGTTATTACTCCGGCTAACTGACTAATATTTTTGTTGGCAATAACGGCCGCTTTTTTCACAAGCCCTTTGGATAACCAGGTACGGCCGCTTTCTGTATGATCCGGGATGATAACTTCATAACCGAGCGCTTCCAGTAATAAAATGGCTTTTTTGCCTATTTCGGTATCGTTATAGTTGGTAAATTCATCGCAAAACAAATGCACTTTGCGTGGTTGCTGCGTAGATTTACTACGTTTTTTATGCCAGCTGCGCAGGGTAACAGGGCTTAAATGCGGAATAGTCCGATCAGGATGAAAACCGACCAGGTTATTAGCCATGCGGCTTAAAAAACGGGTACCATAAATAAAGTTAAATACCCGGGGGGCCCACGATGCCAGCTGCATTTGCCGGGTAAAATTCCCTATTAGTTTGGCGCGGAAAGGCACACCGTTATGATCATAATAATGTTGCAGGAATTCCGCTTTCATTTTAGCTACGTCCACGCTCGATGGGCATTCTGCCTTGCACCCTTTGCAGCTAAGGCAAAGGTCCATTACTTCTTTAATTTCGTGATGGTTGAACGGTTGTGTGTCCTGCTCGTTACTTAAAAACTGGCGCAGCACATTGGCACGTGCACGGGTGGTATCCTTTTCACGACGGGTAGCCATATAGCTGGGGCACATTACGCCGCCTGTTATTTCACTTTTCCGGCAATCGCCTGAACCTGAACATTTTTCGGCCAGTTTTAAAATCCCGCCTTTTCCTGAAAAATCAAAGGTGGTTTTTTTAGGGGTTGGCTGGTCGCCGATTTTAAAACGCAGGTTAGCTTCCAGTTTTGGCGCGCCGGTTATTTTCCCCGCATTAAACACCTGGTTAGGGTCAAATATCTGTTTGATCTGCTTTAGCAACTCATACGTTTCCCCACCTAATAACGATGGGATAAACTCGCCCCTCAAGCGTCCATCGCCATGCTCACCAGACAGCGAACCATTATATTTCTTAACCAGTTCAACAGTTTCTTCTATTATTTTGCGGAACAGCGTTACGCCTTCGGGGCTTTTTAGATCCAACACTGGCTCCACATGCAATTCGCCCGCGCCGGCATGAGCATAGTACGATGCACTGGTATTATGGCGTGCCAATAACTCCTGCAGGTCGGCAATGTATGCGGGCAGGTCTTCCGGCGCTACGGCACAATCTTCAATCAGGTTCACAGGCTGCTTATCGCCGCTGATATTGCGTAATAAGCCCAAACCCGCCTTGCGCACTTCCCATCCATAATTTGTGTCCTTATTATACAATATAGGGTAAGCATAGCCCGCTCCTTCCGCTTTTAACAGCGCTATCAGTTGCTCGCACCGCGCGTTAATGGCTTCTTTGGTAGGCTCCATAAACTCCACCATTAAAATTGCCTCCGGGTCGCCTTCTATAAAAAACCGGTTTTTGTGATATTCCGGATGGTTGATGGTAAAATCCATAATGAATTTATCCACCAGTTCCGAAGCCATTGGCTTGTGTTTAAGCGCCAGCATGTTAGCTGTTAAAGCTTCCTGGATAGAACTGCAATGGATACAGATCAGGGCGGTTTCTGCGGGGGGCAGATCAAGCAAACCAATCTTAACTTCAGTAATAAATGCCAGTGTGCCTTCTGAACCGGCCAGTAACCGGCACAAGTTAAATGGCTGACCGTCTGTTTTAAACGGCTGCATATGCAACAAACTGTCTAACGCGTAGCCATTATTACGACGGGTAACACTGGCTTTAGGGTAATTATCCCGTATCAGTTTTTTATTGCCTTCCTGCGAAAGCAGTTCAATTACCGATTGATAAATTTTGCTTTCGAGTGGGTTATCTGATATCGTTTGTATATCATTCTTCGCGTTAAATACTACCTCGCTACCATCACTTAATATTACTTTCGCTTCTATTAAATGATCGCGTACCGAGCCCCAAACAATACTGTGCAGCCCGCAGGAGTTATTGCCCACCATACCCCCTATCATAGCACGGTTGGCGGTTGATGTTTCAGGACCAAACATCAGGCCATGGGGCTTTAAATAATGGTTCAGGTCATCGCGTATAACACCAGGTTGCACTCTTACCCATTTTTCTTCCTTATTTATTTCAACAACCTGGTTAAAATATTTAGAGATATCAACCACAATGCCATTGCCAACCACCTGCCCGGCCAATGAGGTACCGGCGGCGCGGGGTATCAGCGTCAGGTTATGCTGTAATGCCAGATTGATCAGTAATTTAACATCGGCATTGTTTTTTGGCAAGGCTACGGCTAATGGCTTTTCCTGATAAACCGAGGCATCTGTAGAGTAGGCCAGCAGTTGCGTTTGGTGTAGTGCCGAACCATCATAATACAATTCGCCGCTGAACTTATGGGCAATAGATTGAAAGAATGTTAACATAGGTTGCATAGTTTTACAAACCTCGGAAATTTATTTGCCTTATTGGTAATCGGCTAAATACTTAATTCGCGGCCACGGGCCGTAATAGCCCATTTATCTTTATACACACCCTTTTCAATTATACAGGCATCATTGTACATAGCCACGGTTGGACAAATATGCAAAGGCAATGCAAAAAGCTTATCGCCTATGTTATATCCGTGGTCTTTACCCGCCTCTATTACCATATGTTCTTCGCTATGACTATATGGCGTTAAATGCGGCGCGTTCAGGAAGTAAACCCTGTGCTGTAGGTCGCCTTCGCAGGTGATGGCCTTATAGCCAAGGTCGATACATATTTTTGTTTCATCGGGCAGCGATATTACACGCGTAAGCACTATGGCGCCAAAAACAAAACCCTGCTCTGCAATATGGTCGTGATAATTCTTATCCCAAAAAATGAATGTGCCGGGGCTGCATTCGGTATGTACACGTTTAGCGTGAACAGGAAATGTTGGCGAACCGCCAGCCACCAGCAGCGGGAAAGGATAACCCAGCGCCTGTATAGCCTCACGCAGTTTTTCAACCGGGGCAAATTCTGCTTCGCAAATGCGTTCGCGTTCGGCCGGGTCTACATCATTTATATGGCCGTCATAAGCATGCAAACCCATAAATTTTATACCGGGCAACCGGATAAGATGTTTAAACAGCTCTAATGCTTTTGCAGGAATAATACCTGTGCGGTTCATTCCTGTGTTCAGGTCGATATAAACCGCCATAACCACCTTGTGCTGTAAAGCCGTTGCCGATATCATATCAGCCGATGTTATGTTATCAACCAAACACGCGTAGTTGGTTCTTGGATAGGCAGCCGTCAGTTTTATTAGCCTTTCTAATTTTACTTTACCGGGCTGATAAGCCAGCAAAACATCAACAGCGCCGGCTTGTCCAAGCATTTCGGCCTCGGCGATGGTGGCGCATTTAAATTTATTGATACCGGCATCTATCATTAACCGGCTTACATTAACCGATTTATTGGTTTTAACGTGCGGCCGCAATAAGCTTACATCACCAATCATTTGCTTGATGAGCTGGATATTACTGATCACTCTTTCCGGATAGATAAGCAACGAGGGTGTGTCCAGGTCATCCGTATTTTGGAACTCGTACCAGTTGGTTGTATCTGTCATATATAACCCCAAATTAAAGCTATTTATGCTTTATATGCTACAGCAATTTGTTTTGATGACCCTAACCCTTCGATACCTAACTCCACTACATCGCAGGGTTTTAAATATATTGGTGGTTTAAAGCCCAAACCCACCCCGTGTGGGGTACCGGTGCTGATAATATCTCCCGGGTGCAAAGTCATAAACTGACTTAAATAATGGATCAAAAACGGGACTTTAAATATCAACTGACTGGTATTACTGTTTTGCATAATTTGCCCGTTAACCGTTAACCACATTTTTAAATTGTCTACGTCAACTCCTTCGGGGGTTAACAGATATGGGCCCAGCGGCGCAAAGGTATCGCAGCTTTTGCCTTTAACCCATTGGCCGCCGCGCTCTAACTGAAATTCGCGTTCGCTATAATCGTTATGCAAAACGTAGCCGGCAATATGCTTATGCGCGTCGCTTTCGTTCACATACGACGCCTTTTTACCGATGACTACAGCCAGCTCTACCTCCCAATCGGTTTTTACACTATTTTTAGGGATAACCACATTATCATTAGGGCCGCATATGGCCGATGTAGCTTTAAAAAACACAATAGGTTCAGTTGGTATGGGCGCATTGGTTTCAATAGCATGATCCCTGAAATTTAAGCCTATGCAAATAATTTTACCCGGGCGCTTAACGGGTGGGCCAATGCGTGTATCATCACTCACCAGCGGCAAAGTCGCTGTGTTGTTCAATACTAATTCCCACAACTCATCCAAACCGTTACCGGCAAAAAACTCCTCATCAAAATCCTTCACAAACGCCGATACATCATACTTTGTATCGCCAATAATAACACCAGGTTGCTCTTTACCCGGTTCTCCAAACCTAAATAGCTTCATTAACCAGTTTCAATAATTCGTTTTTTATTGTTGCTTCCGCATTTGTTACCAGCTTGCTGGTACGGCCACGCCAGGTTTCATACCCGCCATATTCAAATTCATGCTCGGGTGGTACATATCCCGCATTGGCGTTGGCCAAACAAATGGTGAAATAGTTTTTAACCGGCGAGTTCTTTTTTAGCCATAAGCCTGTTTCCGCAAAAATTTCTGCACCTAATCCACCGATAATGCCATTGCCAATTTTTAAAGCCTGCACGGGGAACTGCAAGGTATCGGGCAAATCATTAAGCAGCACCTGCTCGCGGGCATACAGTTGTTTAAGCGTTTCATTATTTATCGTCATTTGCTCGTAATTGCTTTCAGCAACTATCTTTTTGGTTTTTTGCAGTTCATCGGCATCAGGCTTCCGTAGTTTTATAGTGAGCTCGCTATATTTTACCAATAGTGATGGCGCATTATCCCATTGGATATGTTGCACTTCCAAACAAACCTTTTCGGCAATGTCCGTACCTATCAGTTCGCTTTTTTTGAAATTCCCCTTCGGGTACCTTTCAGGGTTTAAAAAGTCCCAAATATTGATGTTGCCGCTGGTGCCATTGCTCATCATCCCCACAAAATCATCACCCACATTAAGCTTCTCCTTTATTTGATTTGCAAATACACCAAAATAATCGGCCGATATCGTTCCGTTGTCCCAATCCCCCACATAGTGCAGCGAATAGTTGGCTATCAGGCTTATCCATTTATCATCAGTCCCTTTTACAGCCAGAAAGCCTACCTGCGGGTCGGTTACCCCGTTACCATAGTCTATCAAATGTTCGCCGCCAAAAGGATTGGTTTTTACACTATCGGCTGCACCGCTTACGGGGTTACCGGCAACGTACCCCTCCTTCATTTTATAACGGCGGCAAAGCACATGTTCGGGTACATCAACACTGCCCCATCCTATTTTTGCCGGGCGGATGTTTTGCTTAGCCAGTACTACCGACCTGATAATCAATGCCGGCAGTTTACGCATATATTGCAGATCAGCAGCGCCAAGGTAAACCGATGCTACCGAACCTGCCGCATGGGTGTGCGTACTGGATATTAATATATTGCGGGGGTCAATACCCGTTTGCTTTTGGATTTCTGCCTTAATTTCGTCCAGGAAATCCTTTGGCATTACACAAATATCAACTACCACAATGGCAGCTAACACGCCGTTTTGCTGAACTACCAATGCACGCGCATGCAGCGGGTCATGAATGTATTGGGCATAGTGTGCAATAAAATCACCATTGATGAAGGTGCCCAATGGTGGTGTAATATCAACTTTTGCTGCCCCTGCTAAAAACTGTTTAGTATCCATGTCCTATTAAAATTATGCCCATGTCTGTCTGATAAACCTTAGCCAGTTTTGGCTGAATATATTTTCAATATCCTGCATCTTATATCCTCTTTTAATAAGTATATCCTGAAACTTCTGTAAATCGGCTATCGAATTCATATCCCATGGCGATTGCTCTGTCCCGAATATCCCATCCAGGTCGCTGCCAATGGCTATGTGCCGGGTGTTGCCGGCAATCTGGCAGATATGGTCCCAGTGATCGGCCAGGTTCTCCAATCGGATGTCCAGTTGCCATGGGTCGGATACGGTATCAATAAAACGGATATCCATGGCCCAGCAATCAAGCATTCCCCCTATTACAGCGCCACGTTCAATCAGTAATTTAATTTGCTCGTCGGTTAGTTGCCGTTGGTTAGGTACTATTTTCCTTACGTTATGGTGACTGGCCCAAACCGGGCCGCTATATAAATCAAGCGCCTGGGTAAACCCTTCGTCAGTCAGGTGGGTTACATCCAGTATCATATTAAGGGAATTCATCTCCTTTAATAATTCCACTCCTTTATCGGTTAAAGGGCCTTCCATCTTGGTGCCCGGTGCATAACGCCCCGGACCAAAGTGCGACAGCCCTAACGCACGTAAACCATAATTGTAGGCGGTGTGCAGGTAATCAATATTAACTAACGAATCGGCGCCTTCCAAACTTAGGATATAACCAATAGGCTTTTTTTCGTCATCAATAGCTGGATTATCCCACAAGGATAAATGAGTATTAAGCTGGGTAAGGTTGGTAATTTGTACCATCTCGCCCATTTTTTCCATCTCGCGGTACCAGCATAGCTGCGCCTGTGTCATAGCCCACGCCTGTTGCGGCGAGTTCCAGCCGGGTAACGCACTGCCTGGCGGCGTATAACGTGCCAATTGCGTTGCCACTACTAAGCCAATACGGCCTTTACGCAATTCGGGCAAACAAACCGTTCCCTTGCCACGGTCGGGTTTGTCTTTCATAAACATTTCGCGCTGCCTTATTTCTGATAAAGGGCGTGACAGGTCCCGGTTCCATTCCAGGGCATTCATCGCCAAATCCAGGTGCGCATCAACTATAAAAGGCCTTTGCATATTAATCTGTATAAGTTTCCTTTTGATAATTAAAAGGATATTTTTCTATAATGGATTGTATTTCGTAGCTAAACTTCTCCATCGAATCTTTCCACTTATCTACCTCGGCATCCGTATAAGTATAAAAACCTTTGTTGTTTTGCATACCAAGGCCGCCATCCTTCAGTATTTGCTCCATAAACACTGGTAATTTGGTATCTTTTGACAGATCGGGGTTTAACTCCTTCATTACCATTCCGTAGGCATAGGTACCCATCAGGTCCATATACCGGCAATTACCGCAAAAAGGTAAATAATAACCCGCATCATTTCTGCAGGCCCGGTCAATATCATCCACAGATGCATAACCATTATCAACCAAATAAGCAGCCTCCCTGGCCATAGCGCTCAATAACCGGCTGCGGATACCATCATTCTTAACAATATAGGGGTCTTTGGCCCAAAATAGTTTTGCAACTTTTAAAATTTCCTCAGCCGCATAAGTATCCTTGTCTGACGAAATAATTTCCAGGAAAAAAGTGGTGTGTACCGGTTCTGTCCAATTTAATCCGATTATCCTTTCGGGATGGTTAAACCCTTTTTGTAAGGTTTGCAGATCGATACTTTCCGTATTAATAGCTACTATCACATTTTTTGAAACAAGCGGCATTAGCTTTTGCAACAGGTTTTGTTTTGCCTGTATATTTTCATGGGTAATGGCAATAACTAACTCACATTTTGCAGGTATCTGTAATTCGGTAGTAGTAATAAGATTATTTTTTGCAACCGGGCCTTTCCCCTGAGCAAGTATATGTCTGTCAACAAGTTGCTTAAACTCCGCTGTGTTTTCGGTGCATACAGTTACCCTGTGCGATGCATTAAGCAAACAAACTGCCGTACTTGCTATCAGACCGCCATCCCCTATCAGCAAAACCGGATCTGTATGTTTTATGAATGTTTTCATTAAGCTATATTTTGTTGCAGGTTCCCCAAAAGGGTTATCACATATTTTTTAACACCTCATGTACTTTCGCAATAGCTAAACTGATATCCGCATCGGTATGGGCTGCGCTAATGTACCACAGCCCGCGGCCAATAACACGTATACCTTCGTTGTGCATTGCGGCAATAAACTTACCAAGCTTAGCTTTATCGGCTGTTAACGTTCCCCTATAGTCAGTTACTTTTTCGGCATCGGTGAACGAAATATTGAACATAGGGCCCGGGCCCTGTACTAATAGCTTATGCCCTGTTTGCGCAGCAGCGTCCCTTATTCCGTCCATCAGCTTTTTACCCAGTTTAAACATGCGGTCGTAAGGCTGTTCTTTTTCAAGCACTTGTATGGTGGCTAATGCTGCGGCTACAGTGGCATTGCTTGAATTCATGGTGCCAGCATGTATCACTTTAGCATCCTCTATTAGCTGCATCCAATCCCGGGTACCGGCTATAACGCTTATAGGGTAACCGCTGGCAATAGCTTTTGCAAAAATGCAAAGGTCGGGCTGGATATTGAAGAATTGCTGGGCACCGCCTAAGCTTAACCTGAACCCGGTGATCACCTCATCCAGTATAAAGGCCATATTATATTCATCGCATAACGCGCGTATGGTTTGTAAAAAACCGTCCTGGGGCAAAATACAGCCATTGTTGCACATTACAGGTTCAGTAATTATAGCAGCCAGTTCATGCTGATGTTTTTTAACGGTTTGTTTTAAAAGTTCAGCATCATTCCATGGGATAACAATAAATTCATCACGTGTATTTTCGGCCAGTCCGGCACTCCACGGATATACATTTGGTTCTTCCCTGCTGCCTAATGCTTCGGCCGATGGTGTTGATATCCCCCAGCAAACATTATCCAGCCAGCCATGGTAGTGGCCCTCGAAACGCAGGAATTTTTGCTTCCCCGTTTTCGCCCTGGCCACCCTAAAGGCGGTGTGTATAGCTTCCGAGCCATCCAGGCAAAAGCGCATAAGCTGGGCGGCCGGGACAAGCTGATTGATTTTCTCTGCCAATTCTATTTCACGGATGTGCTGCCCTGCAAAAAGCTGGCCTTGTGCCGAATATTCGTTTATGGCATTCAGTACATATGGATGCGAGTGCCCTAATATTAAAGGCCCCTGGCTAAGTGTAAAATCAAGATATTCATTACCATCCGCATCATATACCCGGCTGCCGTTGCCGTGGGTGTAAAACAAAGCATGCGGGTGGTTATACTTCCTGAATTCGGAAGATACGCCGCCAGCTAAAACTTGTTTCGCCCGCTCAAGTAACCGGGCAGATTTATCATAACTTTTAATTTTCATTACCTATTACAGCTGTAGTGTTGGATAGTTAAATCAGTATGCGTTCCTTTTCAGCAACGTTGTCAGGATATAAGGCGGCCAAGCGAAAAATATCTTCATTAAATGCTTCAAAAGCGCGCTCCCATTCCTTTGCTTCTTTATCCGTATAAGGGTATAAGCCTTTCAGGTTTTGTATGCCCCGGCCATTATCCTCAACAATTTTTTCCATAATGTGTGGTACATGGTCGGCATTTGATAGTTTAGGGAACAGATTTTTAAATATTTCGGCATAATCTTCAAGTCCGGTATAATCCATTCTTCTGAACAACCCCATTAACGTGATCCATGAACCAACGCTATACCTGAACGCTTTATCAGCATCTTCCATTGTAGTTTTCCCGCTATCAACTAAATGGAATATTTCCCGGTAAACGGCATACATTAAACGGTTAGTAATAAAGCCCCTGATATCTTTTCTTAATAAGGTTGGCTCCTTACCCCAATGATGCGCCAGGGCAAATACCCATTCGGCATATTTAGCATCTGTATGCTCCCCGCAGGTAATCTCCATAAAACGGGTAGCATAGGCCGGTTCGGCAAAATGGACACCTATAAACCTTTCGGGAACTGAAACTAATTGCTGTAAAATAGTAATGGCTATGGCCGATGTATTGCTGGCTATAATTGTTGTAGCAGGCACAACATCTGTAATTTTTTTATACACCTGGCTTTTAATATCAATGTCCTCAATAACACATTCCATTACTAACGCGCAATTAGCTAAACAGCTATAGTTAGTACTTATTTCAAGCCGGTTAAAATAATAGGAAACACTATTTTTTAATAACCCTACATGCAGGCAATTGTTAAGCTGGTCTTTAATTTTATTCCCCGCATCGGCAAAATCGGCAGGGATGGGCGCCACCGCTTTTACCCGATGCCCCGAGGCCAGCAGAGATACTATTATACTGCTCCCCATTAGCCCTATTCCCACAACGCCAACCTCAATTTCTGCAGGATTTGTTTTTAGTATATCCATTTATTTATTATGCGGGTATTTTTACAATGCAATCAATCTCAACCTTTAAGTTTTCAGCAAGTACCGATTGTACGGTAGTACGCGCGGGTTTTATTCCCGTGAAATAAGTAGAATAAACTTTGTTGTAGCGGTCAAAGTCGTTAATATCGGCTAAATGGGCGGTACATTTCACTATGTCGTCCATACTGGCGCCAGCCGCCCCGATGATTGCTTTTATATTATCTAAAGTGCGGGTGGTTTCTTCTTCTATCGTTCCTAACACAAATTTCGAGGTCTTAAAATCTACCGCTGCCTGGCCACTAACAAAAAGAAAACCATCAACTAACACACCGTCAGAATATGCGCCGGTATCAAAACCCGACTGACGATCGGGGTGAACAATTTTTTGTTTATTCATAGATCCTTTATTTATGTATAAATATATACAGACTAATTTTGATAATTCCTTAAATCAAAAGTAAACCCGCGCTATTTAGTTTACTATTACTTTCCTATCTATTAGTAGTATTATTTTTCATAAACATGCCCCAATTATGGTTATTTTAGAATAAATACATTAATGTTGTATTAAGAACGGGTTAAACTACAATGAAGGCAATAGAACAAAGGCTACCACAGGATTTTGATAAATCGTTTGTCGTGTTTCGCGAAACCGGCAAGTATTTTCCGTGCCCATGGCATTTCCATCCTGAGTTTGAACTTGTATTGATCTTAAAGTCGACCGGACGGCGTATGGTGGGCGACCATATTGGCTATTTTGATGAAGATGACCTGGTATTTATGGGCGCAGGCATACCGCATGTATGGATAAATGATCAGCAATTTATGAATGGCGAGGCCGGTTACCCTGCCGATGCTATTGTGATCCATTTTATGGATAGTTTTTTAGGCGATAAGTTTTTAAGTATCCCCGAAATGGAAAACTTTAAAAATATACTCAGGCTGTCATCACGGGGCTTAGCTTATTATGGCGAAACAAGGGCGAAAATAAATAGCCTGATGAAAGATATGATAACCATGAGCGGCTTAAAACGCTTATCGGCCTTGTTTGAAATTTTTGATATGTTGGCCACCTCTACAGAGTATGAAGTACTGGCCAGCCCCGGCTATACGCAAGTAGAATTAAAAGCATCGGACCGCTTTGGTAAAGTCACCGAGTATATTATGCGTAATTTTGATAAGGAAATTACCCTTCCCGAAGTAGCATCTATAGCTAATATGGCTGTAACTACATTTTGTAACTTCTTTAAAGACCATTTCAGGGTAACTTTTGTTGAATATCTAAACACCGTAAGGGTGGGTTATGCCTGTAAATTACTGGCCGATGATAATTATAACATAGTAGAAATAGCCTACGAAAGCGGCTTTAAAAATTTAGCTAATTTTAACAGGCAGTTTAAACGCCTTAAAAACATGACACCCACCGAGTTCCGGAAGACAATTGGTGCGTAAAGCTGATAAATTAAATACCACTAATCTGCAAATTTGTAGTAGTTTGTAATAGAATTGGTTGATAGTTTTGAACCATACAAAATAACCAACTATATGAGCTATACCCGCATTGCAACTACGCCCGTTACCCATATTGGCTGGGGTGCAGTAACGCATTTATTGGCTGAAATAAAACAACTGAATGCTACTAAAATACTTTTTGTTAGCGATCCTGTATTAAAACAGATAGGCGTTACCGACCAGGTGGTCCAACCTGTGGCGGATGCCGGTTATCAGTATGATATTTATACCGACATTATCCCCGAACCGCTTTTGGAAACCGGCCAAAAACTGGTAGATTTTGCCCGGAATGGAAAGTATTCGTTAATAGTTGGCATTGGCGGTGGAAGCGCGTTGGATTTAGCCAAACTTGCCGCCGTTTTTTTAGAAAATGAGGGCGATGTTAAGGAATATTTAAACTTAAGCGGCTCAAAAACTTTACAAAAAAAGGGCGTCCCAAAAATACTTATACCAACCACATCCGGCACTGGCGCCGAGGTAACAAACATCTCTGTACTGGCGCTTGAATATACTAAGGACGTGATCAGCCACGATTATTTGATAGCCGATGTGGCTATTGTAGATCCGCAGCTAACTGTTAGCGTGCCGCCAAAAGTAACCGCTGCTACTGGTGCCGATGCACTTACCCATGCTATTGAAGCTTATATTTCGGTAAACGCTAATAACTATTCTGATGGTTTGGCTTTACAGGCTATCCGGCTTATCAGCGGCGCTTTGCGTGGGGCGGTGGCCGATGGCAGCAGCAAGCAGGCCCGCATTGATATGGCTTATGGCAGCTATATCGCAGGGCTTTCTTTTTTTAACGCGGGTGTTGGTGCTATTCATGCGCTGGCTTATCCTTTGGGCGGGCAGTTCCATATCCCACATGGCGATTCAAATGCTGTTTTGATACCCTATGTAATGAGTTATATCCGCCCGGCCTGCTTTAGCAAAATGGGCGATATTTATAACGCCATGGGTGGCGATATCGCCAATATAACTCCCGAAGAAGCTTCTGTAAAATGCATATTCAGCCTTGTCGGCTTGTTAAAAGATATTGGTATTCCCGCCACATTAGCCGGCTTTGATGTGCCACTATCGGCGCTTGAACAATTAACAACCGACGGTGTTAAACAAAAACGGCTTTTGGCTCGCTGCCCAATGCAATTAACCGAAAAAGATATCGCCAACATTTATAAAAATGCTTTTTCGGGCGAATTGGTACCTTAATATAAACACTATGAGCATACAATCCATTAATCCCGCAAACGGGAAAGTAATAAAAAAATATAAAGAGGATTCAGAGCAGAACGTTACCCGTAAAATTGAACAAACCCACAAAGCATGGCTTAAATGGCGCGAAAAAAGCTTTGCAGAGCGGGCCACCCTGCTGAAAAATTTAGCGGCCAACCTAAAACAAAGAAAAGATGAACTGGCTGTTTTAATGGCCAACGAAATGGGCAAACCATTGAAAGATGGCGTGGCTGAAATTGAAAAATGTGCTTCGGTTTGTGAATATTATGCAAACAACGGCACCCAATTCCTGGCTGATGAGGTTGTAGAAACAGATGCCTCAAAAAGCTATGTTAGTTTTCAACCCTTTGGCGTGGTGTTGGCCATTATGCCCTGGAACTTCCCTTTCTGGCAAGTATTCAGGTTCTTGGCCCCTGGATTAATGGCTGGCAACTGTGGCCTGCTTAAGCATGCATCAAACGTACCCGGCTGCGCGCTCATTATTGAAGACCTGGTTAAAACTTCCGGCTTTCCCGATAATGTATTCCAAACCTTAATGATAGGCAGCAAGGAAGTGAACAAGGTAATTGCCCATCCGCTTGTTAAGGCTGTTACCTTAACCGGCAGCACCGAAGCGGGTATAAAAGTTGCCCAACAAGCAGGGACGCTCCTGAAAAAAACGGTATTAGAATTGGGTGGCAGCGACCCGTACATCGTATTGGAAGACGCAGATCTGGAAGAAGCGGCACAGGCATGTGTGAACAGCCGATTAATTAATAACGGGCAAAGCTGTGTGGCTGCCAAGCGGTTTATCCTGGTAAAGGGAATTGAAAAAGAGTTTATAAGACTTTTTAAAGAAAAAATGATGCAGAAAAAAGTGGGTGACCCTTTTGAAGCAGGTACTGATTTGGGGCCGATGGCGCGTGCTGACCTGAGAGATGAATTACACCAGCAAGTATTAAGCAATATTAAAGCGGGCGCCAAGTGTATATTGGGCGGAAACATCCCCCCATTTAAAGGCACGCATGCTTATTATGAACCCACAATACTTACCGGCATAAAAAAAGGGATGCCTGCTTATGAAGAAGAAATTTTTGGACCGGTGGCGCTCATCATATCTGCCAGGGATACCGAACATGCTATTAGTATTGCAAACGATACTGTATTTGGCCTGGGCGCCGCAGTGTTCACTAAAAACAATTCGGCAGGCGAGGAAATAGCCCGCACCAAATTGCAGGCAGGTTGTTGCTTTGTTAACTCACTTGTAAAATCCGATCCGCGGTTACCGTTTGGCGGGGTCAATCAATCGGGCTATGGCCGCGAACTGAGTATATACGGCATACACGAGTTTGTAAATATTAAAACGGTATACGTTAAATAAACAAGAACGCCGGGTGAAAGATCATCCGGCGTTCTTGTTTATCAAGTAAGTTTCCAATGCGTGCTCATGATACAGGCGGGTTCGCCAAGCTTAGGGGCCTGGTAAAATACGGTGTATATCGAACCATCATCCAATTGCACGCTTGCCGGATAACCCAAATCCGGGCTTGGCGCATTAGAAAGATTGATCTCGTTAGCAATATCCCATGTTTTACCTTCATCTTTACTTATACAAACCCGCTCGCCATAAGGTACCCTCCGGCAACCATAAGCAACCAGCAGCCAGCCATTTTTAAGCTGAATTAAATGCGGCGGATAGCCCCATATACCTGTACTTTTCATACCCGTCCATGTTTTGCCACCATCGGTACTTTCTGACTGTAAAAGGAACTTTTTACTAACGTCCGCAGGTTCATTACGGATCATAGCGATTAGCTTGCCCGACGATAATTCCACCACATGCGGCTCGGACATGGTTGTAGTAGGATACTCGTTATTGGGTAACCGGCCTATTACTTTCCAGCTTTTGCCATCATCGGTCGACCGCTCTGCTATCATAGACGGCTTGCCTTCCCAAAAACCTGTACTTACATACAAAAGATCGCCATTTTTTAAGCTGATAGGGCCATGCGGGGCAGTACCTGTAGTCCTTACCGGTTCCAGCCAGGTTTTACCCATATCTTCCGACCGGCGTGTCCAATTGCCCAGCCATTGCTTTTTTGTTTCGGCAGGGATTTTTTCAGCTATCCTGGCATATTTACTAAACACCGGCGGCCCGCCTTTGGTAGCATGCTTACCGGCAAAAACCAGCGATGTAAACCAGCTAACTACCAGCGTACCTTTTTTAGTCTGAATGATCCCGGCATCCCTGTCGTCAAGCGGGGTATTATTAATGGTTTCAGGTTCGGACCATGTTTTGCCATTATCATCCGAAGTAATAAGGTGCGTTTTTCCGTACGGGCATATATGCGAATCTCTATCGCCCGAGAATACAACCATTAATCTGCCCTGCTTGGTTTTCACTATAGTAGGCCAGCCTAAATACCTGTTGGGTTCCACTACCCTGCTTTTGGGTACCATATGCCCGTTAGCGTCCAGTTCGTAACCGTTATCGGCCAGGTATAGCCCCGGTTCAATACATATTGTCTTCGATTCGATGATCTCGGCAATACTGTTTACCGGTGCGGCCATGGGTTTATCAGCCGGCACTGCAGGCTTCGGGCCCGTTGCCTGGCTGACATTTTCGGCAGCTAAAATTTGTTTTGGGGCCAAGCCTGCAGTGGCAGCTATGCCGGTTATAGTTATAAACTTGCGCCGGCTGATATCGGCTTTTAATCCTTTTAATTTCATATGGTATACTTGATATTTTATGCTAAATATATTTTATTTCATCAGTTTGGTTTGTACTACTTTCCCGTTTTGTTTTACTGTAATAATATATATGCCGGGGCCATAAGCCTGCACAGGGATCTCTATACTAAAGGTATCCCCCTGCGACATATAGCTAAACGATTTAAGCTTTCTGCCATAAAAATCGTGTAATTGCAGCTCGATCGGGCCTTTCACAATATTTTTCACAGTTACTTTAGCCACATTATCTGCAGGGTTAGGCGATACAACTACAGTCATTACATCTGTACCTGGTGTTTCATCCTTTTTTAACGGTGCCATTAAAGTTTCATTGGCCGCCGGCGCATCTTGTTGCAAAGCCAAAGGGAAGGCGCCGGTAGTATACAGTTCTACATCATCAAACAAAGCTTTATCGCCTATTTGCGGGCTGCCGCCACTACCAAACGAAAAGCCATCAATTGTAGTGGCAGACACTACATCCTTAACCACATTGCTGCCAATTAAAGTCCCGTCTACATAAACAGAGGCTGTATTGGTGGATGCATTGGCGACAACCTTAATGCTTTTCCAGGTATCCAGTGGGACACTCACCGGGCCCGAGCCTACATTATTCCAGGTGCCATTGTAATATTTAATAACCCCGTTTGGAAAAACAGCCATGTGGAACACAGCTGATGTGCCCGACATTAAGCTAAACTGTACACAGCCCGGATTAGGGCTTGGCGAAAACCCTTTGGTACGCAGTTTAAACTCAAATGTTTTGGTGGCCGATGCGGTATAGCCGTTCTTCCTGAGCGATTTATTGTTGCCATCATTATCAAACATATACAGTGCACGCTGGCTATTATAGCCTGATGGAAGCGGGGTTACCCCTTCGGTTACCCAAAAATCGGGACTGGCGGTATCAGACGCGGTATAACCATACGGGACGATCCCGTAAACGTAATCTTCATAGGTATCGGCTGTCCTAAATATATTAAGCTCGTTAATCCCAACCTTAGTGGCGCTACCCGCTGCCGTTACTGCTACCTTTATATAACGTGCAGCTACCGGGCTAAAACCTACATAATCAACCGTTTGGTGGGTTACGTTGGTATAAGTTTTAAGCGGGCTCCAGTTTACGTTATCGGTAGAATAATCTATCTGGGCATTTTGTGGTTCGCCTTTTAACAAACAGATAGAAAGCCCGTTAATGATCTGAGATTCTAATAAATCAACGGTATAATTCCCGCTGGTACTCATATTAAATGCGCCGCTCCAATAATCGGTACTGGCATCAAATGCACCCGCTACCCCGGTTTCAGGGTGCGTGGCCGAAGTGTACGTCATATTGGTAGTAATACCTACCTGTCCCGGATATTTGGTTTTAAGGTCTATGCGGTTACGGTAATTTAATACCAATTCAATTTTTTTGGTATAAATAGCGAATGGATTAGGTAAAGGATGGTTGTTTGTGCCATAATAAGTATATAATGCCCTGTCTGAAAACTGCAAAAACTGATTATTGCGTACGGGCGCTACCGAGGTATAACCCGAGCTTCTATTCCCCAGCCCAGAAGTACCGGTGAAGGTTGAGGTATAATCTGTCCAGCTGGCCCCTGTGCCATTTACATCATAAGCTATGCGGCAATTGCGCCCTGTAGTTGGCACGTTATCACCATAGGTTAATACCAAAACACCGTTAGGTAGCAGGTCCAGAAATGGATCGACACCTATATTACTGGGAATATTGGGTACATAGTTAACTGTTGTCCAGTTAACGCCATTATCCGTGCTGCGCCTGTATTTTAATGAATTTGCATCATTACGCATGATAGCTAAAATGGAACCATCCTTACAACGGGCGATAGTGCTTTCGGTATAAGCTATCCCGGGTGTATATTGAATGGTATTGACGTACGTCCATGATGCGGCGCCGGTGGTAGACTTAACAAGGATAGCCCGATGCGATTGATAGCCGCTGCCATCGTTAGGGTTAAACTGGGCATAGGCTACCGCCCATAAAGTACCGTCGGCATCCTGGATAATACCACGGTGGAAATGAAAGCCTGCTACAAGGTACCCGGTTGGAAAGCCTGTTATAGTAGCGCCGTTTTGCACAGTCCAGGTAGCGCCGTTATCGGTTGATGTATGATAGGAAAAAGTAAACTGCGGCGACCCCGGAAAAGGGTGCGCCCCATCGTTACCAAAATATAAAGGTAAGCCAACCATTACCCCATCGGTGTTACGCTTAAAGCAATTACCCAGATCGAGCGCGGTAGTGCCTGCTGTTTGTGCAGGGGCCGGACTGTTAAACGTAACGGATTCGTTCATGGAACCCGCCCAGCCAAACGAACCGGGGAACATCACTTTATCCGGGCCGGTGGCCCAGCTCATTATTGTTTTTTTTACGATGCTGGTACCGTTTGATACATCGAACGATGCCACATACGGGAAGTGCATCCATTGGGCGGTATCAACCGGGGCTTGTGTAACCTTTATCCAGCTTCCGTAATGCACATTTTGAATAACCGGGGCCTGTGCGAATGCGGTGCCCGTTAATGCCATGTATAGCATAAAAGTTTGTAGACGTTTCATCATGATTTTTTGTTTATGTGTAGGTGAATTAGAAATAATTTAAGCCCGATAAACAATAGATCACCATAAAATTAATACACATCATCCTCACCTGCCTTCACCTGTAAGTGACCGATCGTTTCAGATGTTTCAACAATCTAATTTAACCTTTAAGCAACCCTGCATCCCACTATTATATAACTGATTAATGGTATTATTTTGCAGGAATGTCAACAAAAACACCCTAACCCACAACAAGTTATGGCTTTGCTATAATGAATTGTATTTCAGTTTATTGATTGAACATCCTGCTAAGCACAGCAGGATATGGATCGCCGGTTATGGTACCTTCGCCATGCATTTTATAGCCAAAGGTGATGCTATCGCCAAAGCATACAATATTGGTAACATCCGGATAGGTATTACTAATGGCCTGATACACGGCTGTACCAATAACACGGTAGCCATTAGCTACGGGATGCACCCCATCATTAACATTAAAATTAGGCACATTTTGGAACAGTGACCCTATATCATCGGTTGAACCACCGCAAGCCAGCAATATCCTGTTCAGATCAATTAAATGGCATTTATTTTTTATGGCCAGTTCTTTTACTACAGCATTAGCCGAATCAACCCGTGCCTGCGGCCCCCCAGGGGCGTAATGCTTTGGATCGACCCGCTGATTTAGGTATTCAACATTAATTGGCGGTATCGTCATCAGCATAAGTTTAGCATGTTTTTTTATCAGGCTGATCAATTTTTGATAATTCTTTTTATACTCCTCCACTGTTAGCATGTTACGTAAGTTCAACATATCGTTTGTGCCAATCATCAGCACTACTAATTGCGGCTTTTTAGCCAGTACGTCCTTATCCAGCCTTGCTAAAAGGTCAAGCACGTTATTGCCATTATAGCCCGCATTAGTAATAGTTACCCGGTTTTGTGAATTGGCGGCTAAGCTTATCATGGTAAAAAGTATAAAAAGTGTTGTAAAAACCCTCATGTTTGCATTGGTTTAAATTACCAGGCTGTCCAGCCGCCGTCAACAAACAGGTTTTGCCCGGTTACGTACGATGCCGCATCTGAAAGAAAAAAGGCAACTGCCCCGGCTACTTCGCCCTGGCGCCCTACCCTGCCCATAGGCACTTTGTAGGCCAAGCGTTCGGTAAACTCTGGATTTTTTTCCTGCCCCTGCGGTGTTGGGAACGGCCCCGGCGAAATACAATTACAACGGACTCCTTTTTTGCCCCAATGCACAGCCAGATAGCGCGTCATTTGCACAATACCGGCTTTGCAGACACCATATTCAATAGGGTTAATATTCATAGGCAATTCGTACACCCGCGGGTCAGGCGATACAGAACCGTACATGCTGGAGAACAGCACAATACTGCCGCCGCCGTTTTGCTCCATTTGCAGGCCAACCTCGCGCGCGAGCATAAACGTTGCAGTGAGGCTGGCGTGGGCAACATCGTCAAAATCTTTTTCGGTCAGGTCTTCAAAATGCTTTGATGTTGACCCAGTGGTAAGGATAACCAAACCTTGTGGTACACCGCGTTCTTTACATTGTGCCTCAACAAACTGTTTTACAGCTTCAACATCACGCACATCAACTGCGGCAGGGGTAATATTTTCATTATTAAGCGTTTGGGCAAACTGTTCGGCCCGTTCCTGTAGATCAACGCATAAAACTTTTGCGCCCGCAGTTAGTAATAGTTCCACTGTTGCCTGGCCAAGATAGCCAGCGCCGCCAATTACCCAAACATCTTTACCCGCAAGGCTTAATATGCTATTAGTTATTTCCATTATAATTGTTAATTAGGCGTTCAGGCCACCGTCCATTAATATATTTTCGCCGTTAATGTATTCGCCTGCCTTTGATGCCAGCAGCACTATCAGGCCTTTAATGTCATCGTTATTGGCCATACGTTTCAATGGTACTTTTTTGGTATAGTTTTCTAAAAAACGTTCAGGCTGGTTATTAAATAAACCACCCGGACTGATACAGTTAACCCTGATATTTTTACCGGCATATTGCTGCGCCAAAAACTTGGTTAAATTGATAAGGCCTGCATTGTGAAAGAAATAATCGGGTGGCAGGCTTTTAGGCATATCGGTACCTTCGTAATTAGAATAATCCGGCCCAAACATGCCCATCATCGAACTGATGTTGATAATGCTGCCGCCATCTGCATTACGGGCAATCAACTCGCCCATTTCGCGCAAAATATCCATCATACCCGTGGCATTTATCTGCATACTTTCGGCAAATTTTTCAATCGGCGCATCAAAACTTTTCATAGGCCGCGCTACCGAATTATTTACAAATCCATCCAGCTTGCCAAATTTTTCAATAATAGCCTTGCTCAATTCCAGTACCGATGCGTGATCGCCCTGGTCAACCTGTAAAGCATGCACATCTAAACCCTGCCCGCGAAAACCAGCGGCTACTTCCTCCAGTTTTTCCAGGTTGCGCGATGCTATGATTACCGTAGCGCCGGCTTCGGCCAGGCCTTCGGCAATACATTTGCCATAATTGCCGGCCCCACCTGATACCAGGACCACTTTACCGGTCAGATCAAATAATTGCTTAACATTCATTAATTTATGATGATTTTTTTACCGCCCTGCTTTAAGCTGTCATTACCGGCAATAAGTGTTTTAATAATTTGTTCTGTTTTGGCAAATTCAAGGCGGGGTTTGCCTTCCTGCACTGAGCGTATAAATTCAATAATATTATCGCGGAATTGCGCGTACGAGTTTTTGATCTCCAGCATCCGCCAGCCTTTTTGTCCAAAAACAGATACCTGGAATGTTCCGGAAATATGCATCATCAAGTGCACGGTAACCTGCAAGCCGCCCTCAAAATCAATCTTTACAATATGGGCGTCCTCACGACCAACGTTTATCACGCTTAGCGGTTTGGCATCATCCAATAACGATAAGATCCCTTCCAACATGTGCACCCCATATTTTGTCCAATCTTTTACCCCAACGGCGGTGATCAGCTCCAGCTTACCTAAATTAACCAGGTCCTGCTTTACAGCCATGTATTCACCGGCATAACGCTGCGATGAACACGACATGATGAATTTCCCCTTAGCAACCTCGGCCGCAAAATACTTTAGGTCTTCAAGCGAATCGCACAGTGGTTTATCAATAAATATGGGGATGCCGGCATCAATAAACGGCCTGGCCATTTCGCGATGGTTCTCCGGGTCATCGCGACAAAGCAGCACCGCATCAACCGCGGATATCATCTCTTCAGCAGTTTCACAAATACTTGCTATACCTGCCGTGCGCGCAATATGCGCTGAAAGCGCTTTATCCTGTGTTAATATGTGGGTTACTTTTGCAGCAGGTAGCCCCAGTGTAGCCTTATTGGCTTGCAAGTAATTAGCTACCGCAGGGTATCCTAAAGCAACTATTTCTTCTGCGTTGAATGTACCATTAATAATTGCCGACCAGGATGTGGGGTGTGCATTCCCCTCACTCATGCCTATGATACCTATTTTTATCATTTTATAATATATTTCCAGGGCTTTTTTGGTAGTTGTTAATGTAAAGGCCAACCTCAATAACCTGTCGGTTTTTGAATTAGCCTAAAACCAAATCTCGGTTTATATCCTATGACCTGATACTATTTTCTTTTATATTCCTGATATTATTATACCGCCAAACCCATACCGTTAAACACTTTCAAGTTCAGCAAAAATTTCGGGAGCATAAAATTTTATTGCTTCCCCTGCCAGGTCAAGTTGCTGGACCGAACGCCCACCTATTAATACTGCGTGTATTTGTGGCTGGTGCAGGGCCCAGGCCATAGCAAGTAACGCGGGCGTATGCCCTGTGCGCCGCGCAACATCCAGCAGTTTTTGAAGCCGCTGATTAGCATGCTCGTTAAAATAAATATCCTGATGGGCTGGCATAATGGCAAAGCGGGAGTTAGCCGCTACCCCATTCAAATGCTTGCCTGTTAAAAAGCCAGCACCTAAAGGGCTATAGGTAACTATGTTGATGTTGTTTTCGGCACACAAGGTCTTCATTTGTGCGGTAATATCACTCACCGCTAAATTATGGTTGTTTTGGATATAACTTAGTCGGACTACCCCCAGGCTTTTTACCAGCCCGATAGCGTTGGTTAATTGTTGCTGGTTAAAATTGCTTGCGCCTATCGCTTTGATCTTGCCTTCGGTTTTCAACCTGTCCAGCGTAAGCCAGGCCAGCGGATGATTAAGCAGATCATCCCACCGGTGCAGATAAAGCAACTCTATTACAGGTATACCCAAACGTTTAAGACTTGCTTCCACCGAAGCACGGATGCCTCCCGCAGTATAGGGTGGTAGAATTTTGGTGGCTATGCTTATCTCGTCAGTTTTTACACCTCGTTCAGCCAACCACTCACCTACAATAGTTTCCGATGATCCATTTCCATACACAGCTGCCGTATCAAAAGTTTTTACACCCATGGCCCGGGCATGGTCCATCAGTGCAAATGATGTTTGTTTATCAATTTCGCGGCCAAAAGTGACGCAACCCAAACCTATATCTGCTGCCATGTTTGTTAGTTATTCGAACCAATAGGAATACAGGTTACCGCCAAGCAAATGGAAACGCAGCTTTATTTCCCTGCCTTGCAATGCAGAAATATCTGCTCCCTTATCCCATTGCACCGTAGCCGCAAACTGATCTTTATTGATAGCTTTTGATTGCCCTGCTGTATAGCCATTAATGGCGTTGCCATCCTTATCCAACACTTCTACCCGAAGGCTTCCGCCAGCATTTAGCTTGGTATTTACTTTTAACTGTTTCCCGGTAAAAGTGATGGTTTTTGTAGTGATGCTGCCTGTATCGCTGCCATCATTATACAGGGAAACAAAACCATCGCGGCGCCAGCTGGCTTTTGCAATGCGGGCATACTGCAGCATATTTCCCGCATTACCGCCGTGCGGCAAGTTCATTGCGCCGTAATACACGGTCATTTCCTTATCGGATACTTGCATATTGCTTGATGTATAGAGCGTGCCGTCATCCCACGCACCGGCCTTACCCAATGGCAAAACAGGGTCGCGTACGGGGCGTGCCCAATGCCTGAGGTCGCGCGAGAAGGCAACCTGCGGCTGTATCTTGCCATCGCCGGTTACCGCAAACTCACCGTTACCGTAGGTGGTAATATCAAAAAACCACGGAAAGCCGATATAAGCACCTTGGTACGGATAAACCGGCATACCATACACATTAGCTTCGATACCACCTTTCGACATCACCAGGCGGTCATCATCAGGGTCGCCCTCTACCACCAGCGACCATAAAGAATTTGGCTGCCCCGGCGCATGCCAGTTAATAAAATCTTCGCTAACCGATACAAAGGCAGCCCGGTCATTCTTACCGGGGGTTATACTGGTATTGCTTACCAGCATGCGCTGTTTGGTAGTGGCAATAAACAGTTTCTTATCCCTATCGTAAGCTATGTTGGATACATCGCCGTAGGGCAAAACAGGCTTGGCATAATGCGTCCAATTCAAACCATCCGGCGAGAAGTAAACGTTATAACCAAAATTCTCTTTTATTACGCCATCAAACGACATCATTTTGTACCTGCGCGATGCATCCCGATCATCCGGATCGTACACCACTGTACCTCCGCCTACCCGACAAATATTATTATGCCTGCTGCCATTAAAATCAATAATACCCAGATCGGGCTTTACCCAGTTCACCCCATCTTTGCTGGTGGCATAGCACACAAAATATTTTTCTTTAGCATAGGCGCAATACCACATGCGGTAACCGCTGCCTGGGGTTGGTTATGCAACACAGTGCCATAGATATAGGTTGAATTGCCCTCCCATGGTTCGGTGGCTTTTATTAATATGTTTGATTTTACCGGTTGGTTTACCACACGTTGCATATCCACCATTTGGGCAATGCGGTAATCGTCCATAAAAAGCTCGCGGACGCCGGGTTGTATAACCGGGTTATAGTTATCATCATACGTCAGCGCCACATCGTCCCAAAAGGACAGCCCCGTTTGTACCAGCCCGGTAAAAATGGCCACGGTAACATGGGTGGTTTTATCCGGTGCTTTCTGTTCAATTGTTACTTGCTGCCAGTTTGCCGCAGGTTCAACAGAAACTATTTTAGTACCAATAGCAATGTTGTTCTGATCCCAAAATTCAAGCTTGAAGCCTGCCGGACTACCTGTTTTGGTTTTTACCCAGGCACTGGCTTTATATAAAGTACCAGGGTCGGCAATGCGTTTCTCTGTCCTGATCAATATATTGCTTGTGGCGGATGTATCCGAAACTTTTAAAGACTGATCGTCCTTGTTAGCCCCGTGCCTTTCAGCACCCGAAAGAGTTGCCGTTTGCAGCCCCATGCCAATAACCCAATGCAGCGGACGCTGAAATGGGTCGCGCGACATAAAATCGCCATTGGCAACCATATTGTTTGATGGCGTAAAAACCTGCGCCTTAGCTGCGCATAACAGTTGCATTAACATTATCGTTAGCAGGGCAATCCTATTCGTTTTCATATTATCGCTATTTAACCTGGTCTATTGTTAAGATCAGGCTTTCAAACGCGTTTTTAACCGGCCAGGCAATACCTATATTCATTAAAAAATCGCCTTTATATACGGTGCCTTTATCATTAGCATCGGCTGCGCTTTTAACCAAGTATTCCTTATCAGGCCATAAACCTTCCAGTTTAAGGATGTTCGACCCCCTGTCTGTTTCCTGGCTGCCACGCAGGTATACGGCCATGTTATAGCAAAACAGCACAGCCGTTTTGCCATCAACTGCATTATACTGCAAAGCACACCTGTTATGTTCAAAAGGTGAAACCAGTGGATATAAAACCCCTTGCTGCACCACAGGCCTTATCTTTTTGTACAAAGCTATTTTGCTTTTTGCCACTTCCTTTTCAGTCGGCGTCCATTTTCTGATATCGTTACCAATACCCAACACGCCCGACATAGAAACATCAAACCTGTAGTCCAGCGAAACTGGCTGATGGCGAGTAGTACCTGTTACCCAAGATACCATGGTATTTGCCGGTAAGGCATTTAAATATCCGTATTGGATATAAAGCCTGTCAATAGGGTCGGTATTATCGCTAAGCCATGTTTGGTCCATGCGTGAGAGCATACCCAGATCAACCCGGCCGCCGCCGCTGGAACAGCTTTCAAATAATACTTTCGGGAACCTTTTTCTCAATTCATCAACTAAACGGTACACATTACTGATATGCCTTATGCGTACCTCTTTTTGAATATTGGCCGGTGCGTTAGGCCAGCCGGGTTCGGTCAGCGCGTTGTTCTGGTCCCATTTAATAAAATCGATATCGTTTTCTGATAATAGTTTGGTTAAGGTTTTCAGCATATGCTGATAAACCTCTTCATTAGCGAAATTTAATATCTGGCGGAATTTATTCCCTTCGCGATGAGGAAATTGGAAGATCCAATCGGGATGGGCCTGCACTACATCACTATTGGGGTTAACGTTCTCGGGCTCCACCCACAGGCCAAACTTCATCCCCAGGTCATGCACCTGCTTAATAACCGGTGTAAGGCCATTGGGAAATTTATTCCTGTCAACCTCCCAGTTACCTAAACCACTTTGCGAGCGGCCATCGGTACGGCCCTTAAACCAGCCATCATCAATAGTAAATGTTTCAATACCTATTTCACTGGCAATTTTTGCCAGGTCTATTTGCTGCTTTTCATTCACGCTGTAATAGGCGGCTTCCCAACTATTGTAAATAACCGGCCGCAGATCATTACGATGCGCCGCCAGCAAAACATCGTTGCGTATATAAGCTGTTAAGCTTCGCGATGCTTCTGCAGGTCCGCCGCTGGTATAGCCAATTGTTAGTTTAGGCGTTTCCAGCGTTGTACCAGGCTGCAAATCCCAGCTGGTATCCCAAAAGTTAATACCACCAACCACCTGCACGGGGCCGTCAAATATTTTATCAAAAATCAAATCCCAGTTGCCGCTGTAATGTAACGATCCAAACCAGGTAGGCCCTGTTTTACTGTCGGTTGCGCTTTTTGGCCTTACCTGAAACCAGGGCGGGTTATGGTTGGATTTGAAGCCTTTATTATCAATAGTTTTTAAGCCGGGCGTAAGTTCGGTGTGCTGCAACTGAAATTCATTCAGGTCCCTGCCCGAAAGATGGGTAAGGATATAATCGTTAGCGGGCAATACCATACTGCCCGATTGCAGGTTATCAACCTTAATGCTACCCTTTTTGCCTGTGTTTTTTATTACCATCCACTTTTCAAGCACATCATATTCGGGCAGTACCCTGATGTATGAGGTAACTTCAAGCGGATAAAACCTATCTTTTTGTGTTATCTGAAGCGTGCTTTTTCCGTTAACGGTAATTATCTCTCCCTTCACATATTGCAGGTCGGCATCGCGCACGTTATCATTAAATACAACCTCCAGCACCGGCGTTTTAGAAGCACGACCGCCGCGCACGGGCACCTCCTCCAGCCCTTCGTACCAGGCGGCATTCTTTTTTAGAAATTCGGCCTGCTCCTTAGCGCCGTAATAACCTGGTTTTACCCGGCCATCGGCCGTTATGATCAATTGATAAACGGACGACTTTGTTTTAATGACCCAGCCGTTAGGGCTTTCGGTTTTAACAATAGCCTGATCATTGCCCTGCGCTATTGCCCCAAGGCATAAAAAAACAAGTATGCTGAATGTGAGTACCTTTTTTTTCAAGGCAAAGTATATCATGTGCATGTATTAAACGGATATTTTTACTTTACGGCCATAGGTATATCTGCCTTGTTTGCCATTCCAGTGGCCAAAATCGTAAACTACAAACAGTTCGTTATTTTTTGGTGTCTCTTCAACAGCCATATAATGTGTGGTATCAATTCCGCTGGTAAGGCGGGTTACCTGGCTCCAGGTTTCGCCATGGTCTAAACTAAATGCCAGGTAATTACCATTCCATGGGTGTGTCGGTATGGTCCAGCAAAGTTTAGCCGGGATACGTAGCCCAAAAGCCGCTACCAATATACCGCTGCGTGTTTCAATCAGGTCAGGGTCAACAACGGCGCCTATCAGTTCTTTTGAATCGGGCGTAACCAGCACACCTTTGCGTTTAATGTCTTTAAACATAGCTGCCCAATCGGCGGTTTTGTAAATATCAAGATCGGCATATACTAATGGCTTGGCCTTTGTCCAGGTTTTACCACCATCATCGGAATGATTGCTGTATAGTTCATACCCGGTACGCATCTGGCAAATTAAACGGCCTGCTTTTGGCCCTTTGGAAACCCGCGCAATAACCGGTTCACCAAAACCTTCGGTACCAACCTTCCGGTCTACGGCTACAGTTGATACATAATTCCAATGCTTGCCTTTATTTTTTGAGCGGAATAACATAACGCGGCTCTTTTTCATATTAGGCTGGTAATCAGACGGCTCGTCATCCCCTTTTTGGAAACCATAGATGGTGGTCAGCAAGTCGCCATCAGGCAGTTCCAAAATACGCCTGTGCAGGCGCATAGCTACGTGCGGCCGGCCGCCATCGTCGGATGAACCGTAGAATTCGGCATTAGGCATATCAAAAGTAATATCGAACGGGCCTTGCAGGGTTTTATAATCATCGGTAGATGTATACATTAAACCTGCACCCGTGTCTGGTTTATCGCCAGGCGTAACGTATGTTTCCAGCGCAATGATAGTACCATCTTTTAACTGGATGATCCCGCCTTCCATATCAACCCCATTATCGCCGGGTTTAAGCGGAAACTCATCCCAGTGTTCGCCGCCGTCCCTTGAAACAACCGTCGACATGGCAAACGGATAGTAGATCCTTTTTTGCGGGAGTGGCTTTTTCGAGTTTTGCGACTGCACGATCAAGGTTCCCTTACGGGTGCATAGCATTGACGGCTGCAAACCATCATTCAACACCATTACTTCTTTACCAAAAGTAAGCTTAACGCGTTTATCGGTAAGTACACTTTGGGGAACGTTATTTGGCAGCACCGGGGTTTGATAATTGAAAGGTGCGGCAAAACCTTTCATACGCATAAAAGGCAAGCCTGCTAGCAACAGCGATGTATTTTGCAGGAATTTTCTGCGCGAATTATTTTGAGTTGAGTTCTCCATAAAGAAAATTAGTTAGTTTATATTTATCTGATTATATAGTCTGTATATCTTTTTAGCCCTTGTTTATAGTAAGCTTAAATTTACGCCCGTAAGTGTACCGCCCGGTTTTGTTTCCGCGGAAGCCAAAATCGTAAGCCACAAACAATTCATTATCGGCCGGCATCTCTTCTACCGACATATATTGAGTGGTAGCTATACCCGATGTAAGCTGTTCCACATGGCTCCAGGTATCGCCGTGGTCGAGACTAAAAGCCAGGTAATTACCATTCCATGGGTGTGTTGGGTTTATTTTGTGCGCACGCGCCGGGATACGTACACCAAATGCGGCAACCAATACACCGCTGCGCAGTTCTATCAGGTCAGGGTCAACCACGGCGGCAATAAATTCGTTAGGGTTTTCGGATATTAATTGACCTTTGATCCTGACATCTTTAAACATTTCGGCCCAAAGCCCGGTCTTGTATACATCAATATTAGCAAACATGTGCGGGCTTTTCCGCCAGGTTTTGCCGCCATCGTCAGATATCGATTTGTACAATTCGCGCCCGGTGCGCATCAGGCATATCAGTCTTCCTGCTTTAGGGCCTTTAGATACCCGTGTAAGCACGGCTTCGCCAAAGCCCTCGGTACCTATACCAAAGCCAGCCGCAACGGTTGCTACAAAATCCCAGTGTTTACCTTTGTTTTTAGAACGGAAAAGCATTACCCGCGTTTTTTTCATACTGGGTATATATCCCGAAGGCTCGTCATCGCCGTGCTGCCAACCGTACATGGTGGTCAGCAAATCGCCGTTGGGCAATTCAATAATACGCCGGTGCAGGCGCATGGCAACCTGCGGCCGGCCAGTATCATCTGCCGAACCATAAAAGTTGGCATCGGGTATATCAAATGTAATATCGACCGGGCCCTGCAAAGTTTTAAAATCATCGTGCGATGTAAACATCAGTCCCTTACCCGTGCTGGGGTTTTCGCCCGGTACCACATATGTTTCCAGGGCCATTATCGAACCATCTTTCAGTTGCACCACGCCGCCTTCCATGTACACGCCGTTATCGCCCTCTTTCAGCTTAAATTCCTGCCAGCTATTACCGCCGTCCCTTGACACTACCGTGCGCACGGCGAATGGATAAAATATACGCTCCTGCGGATAAGGCGTTGCCGATAACCACGACTGGACAACGAGGGTACCAGTTGTGGTACATAACATGGTAGGCTGTAGGCCATCGTCCATTATCAGCACTTCGGGATTGAAACTAAGTTTTATCCGTTTATCTGCCAGGATAGTTTTGGGGATGTTGTTTGGTAACACAGGCGGTTTGGCATAACAGGCAGCGGCGAAAGAATTAAGCCTTACCAGCGATGCGCCCGCCAATAACAATGAGGTATTTTGCAAAAATTTTCTGCGCGAATGGGCAGTATCATTATAATTATTCATTGTTATTTATTTTTATTCATTTACCGTATAAATAGTGCGGATATTTCCACTGCATATTCGCAGATATCTTCATGGTATCATTTTCCTGTTTTAACATTTTTAGCTTTTCAGGAAACCGTAATGGGTCGTTGGTATTTTCCTGCCACTTAAAAATTTCGTTCAACAACCGCCTTTTTATTGCGGCATATTTTGGGTTGGCAGACAGATCATTAAACTCCCAGGGGTCGTTTTCCAGGTCGTATAACTGTGCCCTGGCAGGGTTAAGCCAATCGGTATATATTTTACGGGTTAATGGCGCCGCTGTTTCTAATTCTTTCATGGTAGGGCTGCCGCCAAGGGCTTCCGCGCGTTTGCTATCCTGCATATATAAGGCGGCAACGGGGTTCTTGGTATCTAATAATGAGTAGTTTAACTTATAGCGGGCATTGCGCACAGCACGCCGAGGGTAAAACATATCTAACTGGTCGATATTCTTCTCTGTAAACAAATACCGGCGAAAATTTGCATCAGGGTTCTTAAATAGCACCGTCAGACTTTTGCCGGTGACCTCTTTGGGTATCGGTACGCCAGCCAGGTCAAGCACCGTAGGCACGATATCTATAGTGGAAACCAGTGCATTAGATTGTTTTCCTTTTACTATTTTACCTGGCCACGATATCATAAATGGTATCTTTGTAGACACTTCATAGTTATCAAATTTGCCGCGGGCCATTTCATCGCCATGGTCTGAGAGGAAAAATACCAGGGTGTTATTCTCTTTTCCCGAATTATGCAGCCTGTCCATCAATTCGCCCACGCACTCATCCAGTCGTAACATACAGTTATACAGGCTTGTACAATATTGCCTTAGTCTTGGGTTATCCATATGCAGGTATTCGAACGTGGTAACTTTATCAGGCGTAACCTTATGTTTTGGGCGCCCCTCCACATCGTCCTGAAAAGGCCAATGCGTATCGGGGAAATTCACCATCAGGAAAAAAGGCTCATCGCCAGCCTTCATAAATTCCTCAGCATCATCAGCGTAACGCGCAAGGCCTTTCTTCTCGTAATTAGGGCTGGTTATGGGATGATAATCAATTGGGAAAATAGAATCGGTCATTACATGCAGCTTGCCGATCATTCCCGTACGGTACCCTGTTTGCTTAAGTAACTGGTAAATAGTTTTTACAGGGACAGCATAATGAAAACCAAATGTAGTAAGACCAAAATGCCCGGTTTGATGCGGATACAACCCGCTAAGAATAGTACTTCGGGATGGACTGCAAACCGATTCGGACACATAGGCATTTTTAAATATTATCCCATTTTTAGCAATATTATCCAGGTTTGGTGTTTGAATTACCTTATCGCCATAGCACGAAAGGTGTGGGCCATGATCTTCAGAAACGATGAGTAAAATATTAGGCCGTGTATCTGCGGGCCGCTTTTTTGTGAAGGATAAAGTAACCACAGCCAAAAGCAAAGCCCCTGTAGTAACTGCACCCCATGTTTTTTTACTCATCATTTTCATATGCAATGTTTATTAAGGTTTCCAGAATGTTGACCCTAAAAAATATTTTCCAAAGAGGTTAAAATAATATACCGTCATTACCCGCCCGTCCGGCATTTCCAATGATTCGGGATAGCCTTCGTCCCAGTTTATAAAATCACTGCGTAATTGCACTTCGGTTTTTATGTCCCAGGTTTTACCATTATCGCTGCTAAAACATGCCCTTATACCGCCCGGTTCAACATGGCGGCCTACCCCCTCGCGGACACCATAGCTGGCCATTATTCTGCCGTCTGACAGCTGGATCAAATCAACCGGGTGGCCGATCATGTCTGTTTTAAATGCCGGTACCCATGTTTTGCCATTATCGTCAGAATAGGTCATCATAATGGCATTCTCATCGGCATGGGTACGCAGACCGGCTATAATGCGGCCTGTTTTGGTACGCACTATTCCAGGTTCAACCAACCCACCAAATTTACCATCCGGGTCTCCTGCTATGGTTGAAACATATTTCCAGGTTTTACCTTTATCTGTCGATTTTAGTAATACCGAGCCGACGTTATGTGAATTACCGTTTATCCCGTATCCAATTACACCCATAATGATTGAACCGCCAGGCATTTCAATTGGTGCATCAGTAGGCCCTTCCACGCCTGAAAAAGGCATACCCTTTATATTCAAAAAAGTAGGTTTTGACCAGGTTTTACCATTATCTGTTGATGAGATAAACTCGGTACCAAGGCGCGGCCTGTCAAGTTCGGGCAGTTTTACTTTGCCATTCCAGTTGTAAGTCCCATCAGGGATATAATGGTCATTATAGAATACACCAACTACGATGGTTCCGTCTTTCAGTTGTATCCCGCAACCTTCACGTTCATCAAGGTCTTTTGTACCAATAATAGTTTGTTTTTCGCCCCAGGTTTTGCCGCCGTCTTTCGATCGCAGCATAATTACATCACCATCATTAGCAAAGTGCTCGGTAGCTTCCCTGGCCATAATCAGGATATCGCCGTTCTTTAGCCTGATCAGATCTGCCGGGTGTAAGTGCCGGTAACCATCGGTATAGATGATATGCTCTTCAAATTTATCATTACCCAGCATTTTGCTGTAAAGCCTGGTGGCCAGGATGTGGGTCTGCTCGTTAAGGTTATTAATATCCTGCTGCATGCCGTCCAATTGTGCTTTTAAACTGGCAATTGTCCCTGCGCTTAATACATCTTTGCGGTTTTTAACCATAAACCAGCCATTGTGCCATCTTTCAAACGGTAAAATTTCTACTTCAATAACAGCTGCCTTACCAGCCTCAACTGCCGATGCAGGCACGCTTAATTCATAAATACCGCTGATACCGTTTAAATCGAATTCCCTATGCGAACTGGTGTAAGGGAATTCCACACGCTTACTAATAAATTTAAGCTCGTAGTCACCTTCTTTCCAGGTATAATCCAATTGCCTGCCTAAGGTGAAGGTTAAGGCATATTTGCCGTTAACAGTTAATTTCACCTGTGGCCCGATAGAAATTTCGGCAGGCAAAACCGAGCTTGAACCAATAAACGCAAAGGTTGTCGCTTGTTTTTCCGGCACTACGGCTGTTTTCCACGACAGGATATTTTTTTTCATTTGTCCGGGAGCCCACCAACCGGCTGTCATATAGCCTTTTGATGCTCCCCTAAAATCCCTGACAGTCCCTTTGGTATTCGCGTTGTAACTAAACTGCACCGAATCAAAGCCTTCAACCTTTTGTTTTTCCTGTGCAAAAGCTCCCATGCATATGAATAAGCACATGACAGGCAGCCATAATTTATTTTTTACCATTATTGACAATTTTATTTTTGATGATTAGCTTGTTTGAGATAGTTCCAGAATTTCCTGTCCCAAAACCGGCAGATTAAGTTTTATTGCCCCATTAATTAATGCTTCGCCGCTATATACACCCAGTTTTTTGTTTGCAAAATGTGCAGTAACCACATATTTCTTGTTGCGGTTGGCCCAGGGTACGTTTATGAAACGTGCGGCTTCCCCGCCATTACCGCGGATCACTACCACCACACCGTAGCCTTTATCGTTTAGTTTGCCCCACCAATGCCAGTCGGTATCTGTAGGCACAGGCACGCCGCTAAATTGAAAATGCCCATATATATCATATTTACTTTGCAGCATTTTTAAAAGGTCGAACCGTTTGCGGTAGTGCAAAATATGCTCATCGGTAAGTGACGACAGATCGCCTGCGAAAACGGTAGGCCCCCCCATTAACCAGCTGCAGATCTGCCGGTCCTGGACGGCCGGGGTTAAACTACCTTTCACATTTACGGCATGTGCCGCATAAAACTCTATCCCATAAGCAGGTAACCCGCGATGATCGAAAAACCGGTGCCTTGCCTGTTCACAGCTTTTAATTAAGTCCGCGCGAAGCTTTAACGGATCATAAGGCCAGTCCTGGCTCACCCGTTTTGAACCATTGCCCGCACCTAAATAAGTATTAGGGGTAGTATGGAAAGCGCAGGCATACTTAAGTACAGCTATATCGGCAGGGGGACCGGGCGTACGCCAATAAATTTCGTGTGTAACCTGTGTCCATAGCTCTGGGGTTGTTTCGGCGAGTTGTTTATTAACTTCCAGTAACCCGCGCAGCCCCCGCAGTAGCGATTCCTTTTTGGTCCGGCTATCATGGCCATCCGCAATATCACCTTTGCTGATATTGGTTAAGTCCATCTTTACGTAACTCATACCATAGCGGCCATACATATAAGCCAGGTCATTAGCAAAATAATTGCGCCAGTTACTTGCAAAACTCATCCCGTACCCACGTTTGGTATTGGTGAACAACGGCAGGTTACGTCCATCAGGCATGGCCACCAGGTCTTTAGCATCCGTGCCACGGAAGCATGAAATCCACAAACCCAGTTTCAATCCTTTTGAAATGATATACTTACAGGTAGCATCAAAGTCCGGAAAGCGTGCGGGGTCGGCTTCAGAGCCACCAGGGCTTGGTGTTTTGGCCCAGCCTTCATCCAGTTGAAAAGTAATAAAGCCTATACGTTGGGCTATGTCAGCTTGCTGGCGCATGTTTTGGTCGGTAAGATCAACCAAAAAGTTGGTGTAAGAACACCATATGGGTGCCGGAAGCGCGGTTGATGAACCACGCAGACCTACACAATTTTTTAAGAAATTTTTAAATGGTCTTTCGGTAGCGCGGTCCAGCGGTGTTGATATGCCTGAAATTGTTTTCAGTACATCTCCACTATAAGCAAAATGAAAAACAGGTTCAGATATAAAGCTTTCTGACGGGCCTATCACCCACTCAAAAAACTCGTCGGTGTAGCCCATGGCGCCGTTCTTTTTTATTTTTCTTGTAGCCGATGGAATTTCACTCGCGGCAATTATGCCCAGGGTGTTTTGCTTATTACTGAATGATATAATGCTGCTTTCCGCGCCTTGTTCTTCGGGGGTAAGTGGTATGGCGTTGGCGTACTCTGATGCCAGATTGATATCATCGATAAACAGTTTATCTATTTTAAGCCATAAAGCACTGTTATTACTAACCGATATCCATTTACGGATAGCTGGGTAGCCATCATATATTTCATAGTAAACATTTATAGCAAGGCCATTTAAATCATTCGCGGATAGAGATAGCGCTGTTATATTTAAACGGGTTACCCCAGGCTTGGGCTGATTAATATTGGTATCAACAATTTTGAACCTATCCGAAAGTATTTTGCCGTTTATTTGGCACACTTCATTCCATTGTACCGGCTGGTTATCGGCCTTATCAGTTACTGCTGAATTATCAGCCCAAATTAGTTTACCCTCATTGGTCAGCTTCAGACCGGCTGGGCGTGTATTTGGAGTAGCTTTGTAAATACTAAACTGAAAATCGTTAGCCGGACCCGATAATATTTCTGTCCCGTTTACACGCAGCCGTTGGATTATGAAGTTATTATTGCTGATATCAATTTGACGAGCTAATATCCCGGCTGTAATATTTATTTTTTTGTCAGTGATACTTATGTCATAAACACCACCAGGCGATGACATTGGGGTTACTATGTTTTCCGCAGATGAATGCTCAACAGCAATTGCATTGCTTAAACCGGCCAAAGGAATAGCTGCACCGATTAATGATGTTTTCTTAATAAAATCCCTGCGCGACCGGCTTTCATTGCTCATATTCAATTGTCTTTTAAGTCTGATGGTGAAAGTGCATTAAGTAGCTGCTCGCCCTTGCTAAGTCGTTCTACGTTTTGCACGAAAATGTCCCAAACCCGCTCCAAAAACTTTGGGCTAAGGCTTGATCCTGATATATGCGGCGTGAAGATCACGTTCGGCATGCCCCACAGCGGATGTTCGGGCGGGGTTGGATAATAGTAATGTGTATCCAGCGCAGCGCCTGCAATCCAGTTATTTTTTAACGCTTTTATCAGGGCTTGTTCGTCAACCAGTGGGCCGCGGGCGGGGTTCAACAGGTAGGCAGTTGGTTTTAGCATTTTAAGTTCAGCCTCGCCGACAATTCCCTGGTTGGTATCGGTTTGTGGCATTGCTATAATTAAAAAATCGAGCCCTTTTAAAAAGGCTTCCTTTTCATCCATTAAAAAAACCTTATCGGGAAGTATGCCTTCCTTATCGCTGGTACCCTCAACGCTGTATATATCATTGCGTGGTTTTACCCCACTCCTGCTTAGTACATGCACAGTCATTCCCAAAGCCTTTACCTGGCGGGCGGTTTCGCGGCCTATACCGCCATAACCCCATATGCCAACAACACTACCCCGTATTTCGTGCTGGAAACGTGCGGAGCGGTCCCATATGGCATTATCCTGGTTGTGCATCATGCCGCGCATATCACGGGCAAGATTTATCATCATCGCCACATTCCATTCGGCAATAGGCACATCAAATACACCTAACGCGTTGCTTGCTTTTACCCCTCGTCCATTTAACCCGATGCCCATCAGTTGCTTATATCCTGCTGAACTGATTTGGACAAACTTTAACTTCTCCATTTCTGCGTGGTTCTCTGGTGGAAAAGTGCAAAACAGCACATCGGCGTCAGCGATCAATTCTTTAGGCAACGGTCTTACCCTTTCTTCGGGTGGATTTACCAACTTTACATTTACACCAGCTATGCCCTTCAGCTTTTGTAGCGAAGGTTCGTGTACAGGCATATCAATCAATATGTTCATAGCCGATGTTATTTGGTTAAAATTTTACCGGGCACGCTGTTAAATTCGCCGGTGCCGCGCTCAAACGGGAAGCGTTTTATAGTGGCTTCAGTAAGCTCAATACCTAAGCCCGGTTTTTCTGGTGGTAACGCATAGCCATTTTTTATTTGCAGGCTATCGCCAATCACCTCGCTGTGCAATGGCCCATAAGCCGGCGCCACTTCCAGTATCGTTGTATTAGGGCAGGCAAAACCACAATGCACATTCTGCATTTGCGATGCGCCTGCGCCCCAGGCATGCGGTGCTATTTTGCGCCCGGTTTTATCTAAACTGGCGGCTACCTGCATAAATTGGTCTAACCCGGCTGTAAAAGAAGCATCCGGCTGACCGATGTGGAAGCTTTTCTGTTCTATAAATGTCTGCCATTCACAAACAGCGGTTAAACATTCACCGCCCGCAATAGGCGTTGTGGTGTTTTTACACAATTCGCTATAAAGATCAGGGCAGGTATAATGTAATGGTTCTTCAAGGAAATATAAGTTAAATGGCTCCATCGCCTTAGCTACTGCCGTAGCTGTTTCCAATCCCCAGGTGGTTACAGCGCTATTGCCCATGTGGGCATCCATCATTAGCCACAGGTTATTACCAAATTGCTGACGTAGATAAGCCATTTTCTCCGATTCCAGGTCGGCAGCCTCGTTAGCATCCGATGGAATGTTGAAGCCCTGGTCTTTATAATATGCACCAGCCCCTATCTTCATCCCGTTAAAACCTAAGGAATTATAAAAATCTATTTTACCTGCCAATTTATCCAGCGGGTAGTTACTTGGCCCGCCGGTGGCGTAGCAGGGCAATTTATCATGGATAATTGTAGGCGTAGTGAACTCCGGTTTCCATTTTTTCTGCAGCAGTTTCCATACCGGCAGGTTTTCTTGTTTTCCCTTCAAATCCCACAGTGCGGCTTCAATACCGCAAAGTACTATGGCGCCCAAGCCAACACGGCACCAAAAATTGCCGCAATGGTACATTTTTGCCCAAAGGCCCGGGATATCATCAACGTTATTGCCTAAAAGTATAGGTTTAAAAAACTCTACTATTTCGGGCACACCCTCCGGAAAAAAATATCCCGCATAAGTCTCTCCAAGCCCGGTTAAACCGCTATCGGTTTTTATCTCAATAAAAGCCGCACTGCGTACTTTACGTGCCTCTGAAAGGTAGGGGTCATTGGTACAGGGGCCGGTAAGCAAAATAGTTTTTACGTCAACAATTTTCATCTGATAGAAACATTACCCGGTAACATTACACCGGCGTGGTACTAATCAAATTTAAACTAACGGGATAAGCATTAATAATACTTTCATTTGTATTGATAGTACTTTTTTGTAAGATGCCATTGTAGGCTAATTGGGTTTGACTGTAACCTGACGAACTTTAATCGCTTTCCTGATATTCCCATCAGGAGTTTTATATTTAAAATCCGAATAAACCATCAGGAAAGAATCCTCACCGGTAGGGATCAAACCAGTATAGCCGCAGGAAACCTCATCCTTTTCATTTACAAACGGCAGCATTTCAAACGGTTCGGTCCAGGTGTCACCTTTACCATTTTCAGAGAACCGTAGTTGTACCCCGGGTCGACCCGAGCACAGCACCACCACCCCGTTATCTAATTGTAACAACCGCGGTAAAACGCCATTTGCCGCAATAACCCGGGGCTTGGTCCAGGTTTTACCCATATCCTTTGAATAGCTGGCATACATTGGCCCAATGCCTACACCATCGGTAGTACGGATAACACATAAAAATGTCCCGTCTTTTAATATTTCAAATGCCGGCTCGGTAAAGCCCATACGTTTATTGCCTTTAACATCTGCAAGTGTATCTGCATGATAAGGTATCCTGCCTTGTATATACCAGGAATGCCCGTTATCTGTAGAGCGGTAAAAGAATACGCCCGACTTTGGATCTATAGTGCCATTATCCCTTATTAAACTACCAGGATATATACCTGCAATAACAGATCCATCATTGGCGATATGCATATCGCCCCACCAAACCACAGGCAACAGCCCTTTTGTGGTGTGCCTTGCAGCTTTAGCATCATATAATTTATCCTGCTCATCCTTCCATTCGGTTTCACCTTTTTTCAGGCGTTTAATATATACTGCCTGACAGTTGGCCGGTAAATCATTAAGCCGGTAATAGTTGTAAACTGTTTTGGCATTATAGGTATCGGTTGATGCGCCCGTTAATAAAGGTTTGGGCATATTCAGACTATCTGTTTTTATGGGTTTTGGGGTAAATATTTGCAGTTTGTCGCCATTAGGTAGTGTAACCTCGGGGGTTATTTCATCTTTTTCCTGCAAGTTCCATGTTTTACCGCCGTCTGCTGAAGTGGCAGAGCCCGAGTTATCCATGCCATAGGCCGACATAGCATCAGGTTTCATGTTCCATTTAGCTTGCAATAACCCGTTTTGCTTATAACCTATTTTGGGGAACTGGAAAAAGCCCCATTTTTCGGGTTTTGAGGCTACGCTTACTACTACAGGTTGGCCAAACAGGATATTAAATACGGGTTTATTATTGCGCTTATAGTTTATTTTTGTTACGCTATACACCGGTACGCCTTGTTCTAAGACAAGAGGAACAGACAACCGTGAGCCTGGTTCTTCGACAGTTTGTACATTATTAATTACTTTTTTTGAGGTATTACAGCCAAATAACAGGCAACCACAAACAAAAAACAATATGTCTTTTCTCATCATAGGTAGTTTACTTCCATCTTACTTATTAATCTGACGCAAATAACTGGTCTGAAACAGCATTTTATTCCAATCACCAGATAAACCCGAAATATGCTGATCCAGCTGCTACGCGGCCAACCTGACTGCTGCTATTTTATTACCGCGCCAATAATATTCAACAAACCAGTGGTAGTTACCACATTTGGGGTAATTACCGGTATTGATGTTGAGTTTGACGGCCCCTGGACTTTAAAGCCGCCTGTTAATAAGAAAGTAATATTTGTCCCTGCAATGGTTGTTACAGCCCCGTTATCAGCAATATTGATATTATTGATCCTTTTTGGAATGATATGGAGCTTCAAAATAGCAGCCAGGGTAAGCGGATTTTCAGCATTAATTGCTGCTACATTAGCGTACCCTGCAGCTTGTAATCCAGTGTTATTAACCGCAAAAACTGTATAGGTATGTAATGGGTCAGCCAGCATTGTTGCAAAATTAAATTTTGGATCGGCTGTACTGGCGCGTTGTATCAATGCATAAAACATGGTAAGTGTGGCATCAGTGTTAATACGATCTAATGTTGTTACCGTCACTGGCGTAGGCAACAACCTGGAAACCATATGCAAAACACCATTTTTAGCCATAATATTAGCAGGTACACCATTTCCAAAGGTTATCCCATTAGCATACCAAGCGGTTATATTTGTAGCCTGTGTAACAGTAGGGCTAATATTTCTATTTACTTTATCAAAATATATCGGGTTTCCGTTATAAGCCGTAACAGGCACGCTATCAAAAGCAGTAGTAAATTTAGCACCTGCAATTAAGTGATATTTTAAAATATTGCCTAAAACATCGGGCGCGGCAGCATTTATTGCTGCTATTGTAGCGTACCCACCATCAATAAAAGCACCATTATTAGGGGCCAGTAATGTATAAGGAGTCGTTCCGGTGAGCAACGCTGTAAAGTTTGTACTGCCTGTGCTGGCGCGTGCAATGGCCGCCGCCAAATAAGTAAGTTGCGCATTCCCTGAATTTACATAGGTATTTATGGCATCATTTAATGTTGCTTTTGATGTCAATAAGGTATTAGTAACGTTTAAAAATCCGTTTGTTACAGGCATGCTTGGATTAAGGATATCCCCGCCGTTTACATACTTTAAATTCCCTATTTTTTGCAGATTAAGACTGAACCCGCTTACTGCAGTTGCGTTTTGACTGGTACTTAACGTATTAACATCAATTTTACCTGAAACGATATGATTTTTAACCAATACGGCTACATCGGCGCTTAGCATTGCTTGCAGTACTGCTGCTGTATAGCCTGCATTAATAAATGCCGAATTAGTAGGGGCAAATATGGTATACTCGTCTTTTCCACTTAACATATCTGCTAAACCTGCTTTATCAACTGCTGATTTAAAGGTGGAAAAATTACCATCGTTGCTTATAATTTCATAAGGTGTGCCTGTAGCTGATGGATAATCATACGAGGTCAGCTTTTTGCAGGCTGTTATATTGATTACAAATATGGCCATTATGGCATACGCTATGGCCCTGGTTATATTAATTGCGATTTTCATACCATCTGTGTTATTTAACGGTGAAAGTAAATTCCTTTACCGTTGATTTTTCATCCCACTTATTAGCGTTTATAGCTTCAAATGTTGCTGTATAAGTTCCGGCAGTTGCATAACCCGCGAAAGTATAAGTGGTTAGCCTTGTTGTCGCACTGGTTTTAATACTTACACCTACAGCACGCGGCGCCCGGTCTAATTGTATAGGCTGACTGATCACCCAGTCCTCGTTGTCATCGGCATTAATGGCCCCACCGGTAAATGTTAATACGGTGGTAGTAACGTTCCATAAGTTTGCAGAATTTAATACACTTAACGTCCCCCAGGCAATCCCGTTAGTGGCAGCCTGTGCCGCTATAGGGATATTGGTACCATCGGCCGCAATATTATTAACAGCTAAATTTTTAATTGCCCACGTAGGTTGTGCAACAGCAGCGTCTTTTTTTGCGGTATACCTGAAAGCAATATATACCGGCACATTTGGCGTTAACTGATCGCTCAGGTCAATTACACCCGATGGTGTATTATCCACTCCTGTCGATAAAGTTGCACGCGAGGTAATATCTGTCCACGTTGCCTTCTGCAAATTATCTATATCATAAACATTGGTGAAATCCCTGGACACCAGCACACTGAGCGTATTGGTTTGGGTACTTGCACCCGTACGGTATGAGGTAAACTGCATTTGTGGTTTACCGTTAGCTGTAATCCGGTCCTTATACCTGTATTCCGCCCCGCTGGCGCCCGAAAACAATGTCACTACATCAGCAGTACCTGTAAAGCTGAATACAATAGGCTCCCCCACATTAAAGGTGGTTTTGGCCACAGTTACATCAAAATTTGGTGTAAGTATGCTTTGCTTTTTACAAGATGAAAATACCAGTGCCACTACTGTTATAGCCAGGTAATATTTATATAGATATGTTGAATATTTTCTCATAATATAATGTGATTATTATTTACCAACCTTTGTTTTGCACCAGCAGCTTATTATACTGCAGTTCAGAAGCCGGCATTGGCCACAAAAGGTCGCGGTCTGATACCTTGTTTAAAGCGTTCACTGCAAAATAGGCACTGCCACTTGCGGTACCCCGGTTAGTTTCGGCAGGCGCAGTTGTATCAAGTATGTCTGATAGTAATCCCTTGATGCTGGATACAAAGATCCCCCATCTTATCAAATCCTGTTTTCTTAAAGCCTCCCCCGCCAGTTCGCGGAAACGCTCCATCTGTATTTCCTGTTGAAATGCGTCTTTAGATAAGCCTGCAGGTTCATCGGCTTCCGTAATATTGGTCGCACCTGGTAACATTTTGCCCCATCCCCTTTCCCGCACCTGGTTAATGCAGGAATAAGCTAACGCTGTAGGGCCGTTCAACTGATTTTCGGCTTCAGCCAACATCAATAAAACGTCGGAATAGCGCACCATTGGCCAGTTAATTGGGCTTTGACCAGAAACGGCATTAGGAAGCGGGCAATAGTATAACCTGAATTTGGCAAAATATCGCTCGTAAAGTTGTGCGGATGTAAAAAATGTTTTATTAGCAGGTAAGTCCGCAGTAGACACGTTACCAGTCCAAAACCATGGAGTGCAGGTCCAATCGCGGCGCAGGTCTTTATTGGCGCTATACGGGCCGTATGACAGAATTAACTTCCTGGTTACACCATATTGACCTGATGCATTACCGAAAGGCACGTTAGAGTTTCTAATACCATCCAGGTAACCAATATAACCTGACGCGGCCGAATTGCTGGCAACATAATTAAAATCAATTTCCCAAAGCGATTCCTTTTTGTCGATAATACCTGCTGCGTAGTTTATAAAAACCTGCGTAAAATCGGGGTTCAAAGCATGTTCATGCGAATCGACTACTTTCTGTGCCCAATTTTTGGCGTCCTGGTATTTTGAAACATCATTTAGGGGAAAACCAGCCATACTTAAGCAAACACGCGCCAGTATAGCCTCGACAGTAGTCTTAGCCGCATAACCAGCGCCACCATACATAGCGCTCGCCGTGGTTGGCACTAATGCTTCAGCCTCTGTTAAATCCTTTAACACCTGTGCATAAATATCCTTAATTGGCGAACCCGCCAGATTAACATCGTTAGGGTCTGCAGTGGGTGTTAACCGTAATGGAACCGGGCCCCATTCTTTTACTAACTCATAATAAAGGAAACCGCGTAAAAACAAACCTTCGCCACGTATAATCCCTCTTTGGGTTTCATCCATAGGTACACGTGGCAGGTTAACCAGTAAAATATTAATATATTGAATGGTTTGATATAGATAATTCCATCTAACAGCATATTGCGAGTTTGCTGCATCGATACCCAGGTTTGCTGGAAAATTCTGTGACAAATTGGTGTAACAATCATCGGTTGTTTCATACCGAAACTGATAAGTACCGCCATACATTTCTTTTTTTGTCAGCATTTGCCATGCTGCATTCAATGCCGCAGTCGCATCGGCTGCTTTGTTGAAATAAGTATCGGGTGATAAAAAGTCCTGAGGTTTGGTATCCAATATTTTTTTACATCCCCCGCAAATAATGGCAAGGGTGATAAAACTTGTGATGAATATTTTTTTCATTGCTTCAATAGTTTAATTAAAGGGTTAAATTGATACCACCTGTAATTGTGATAGGCCGTGGGTAGCTTGAATAATCTAACGCCGGGCTTAAGGCTGTTGAATAAGTTGACACTTCAGGATCATAGCCCTTATACCCAGTTAAAGTGATTAAATTTGCGGCAGAGATATATACCCTTAGCCTGGTAATATTATATTTTGATAGTAGTTTTTTTGAAAAATTATAACCGATATTAAATGTTTTCAAGCGGATATATGAGCCATCTTCAACATACCGCGTTGAGTATACCGAGGCGTTTTGCCCTACCCTTGCTATATCTGTGTTGGTGTTAGTAAATGTCCAGCGGTTAGCATAATCTGCAAAAGCGTTTTGGGGCCCGTAATTTGACCTGAACGTAATTTCACCACCAGTAAACCATATGCGGTTAGCGTTTATGATGTCATTCCCGTATGACCATTGGAAGAATAAGTTCAAATCGAAGTTTTTGTAACGGAAGTTATTACTCCAGCCTCCAACATGTATAGGGTAGCCATTGCCTATCACAGTTTTATCATTATCGTTTATAATACCATCGCCATTAATATCTTCGTATTTTTCCATGCCCGGCACCATTGATGCCCTGGTAACCGTTGGGCCGTTAAGCGGCAAGTTCCCTTTTAATGAATAAGTGCCATTTGGAAGTTTGTCAAAATCCTCTAATTGATATAACCCTTTAGATATGTAACCATATATCTGGCCAAGCGGGCCACCTATTTTTGATATAAAAGCCGGAACGGTTGTGAAGTTTGCATCCCAGTTTACAGCAGTTGTTATGCCCTCTTCTGTTGGGTCTGAGAGTGCTTCTAACCTGTTTTTATTGAATGATATATTAAAGTTGGTGGAGTATTCAAAGTTTTTATTTTTTATAATGTCGGCACCCAGCGAAATTTCAACACCCCTGTTACTTAAGCTCGCAATATTTTTCACAGTTGATGAATAACCAGTATTACCTGGTAACGGAGTGCGATAAAGCAGATCTTTAACTTTGTTTTTATAAATATCTACCGTTAAATTAATGCGGTCCTTAAAAAATCCTAAATCAAATGCCAGGTTTTGTTTCGTATCTGTTTCCCATTTCAAATTGGGGTTAGCAAGTGTTCCGGTTACAGCATTTAAACCCACTAAGCTGCCGTTTAAATATAACTGGCTTGTGAAATTTAAATTCGCGGCATAATCAAAATCACCCACACGGTTATTACCAGCAGCGCCATAGCTGGCCCTGATGTTGGCATCGGAGATAATGAATTGTTTTTTAAAGAATTTCTCCTCACTTATTTTCCATTTGATAGCCCCTGAAGGGAAATAACCCCACCTGTTATTTATGAATTTGGAACTACCATCGGCACGGAAAGTAGCAGTGGCATAATACTTACCCGCAAAATTATAATTGATACTTCCGAAACCCGATGTTAATGAATTACTTGATAGCCTGGCCGACGCGAGGTTTTGTTGTACGATACCTACGTCAATTCCGCTTATACCTAATGTTTCGTCGGGTATATTGGTTGCACCCAAGCCAAAGGTCTTGTAATTGGTTTGTTGAATGTCTGTACCCAATAGTACGTTTAAATGATGTTTTTGTCCAAATACGGCATTGTATTGAAGCAAATTAGTATTGGTATAGATATCTATATTCCCGTTCAAAACAGACCCATTAACACCCAAGGCGCTATACTGACCGCCGCTTCTGGTTTTACTATTATTAAATACTTCCTGCCGGTAATCGGTAGAGTTAATGGAACCCTTTATGGTTAGCTTTAAGTTTTTAAGTATATTATAATCTACGTATGCGCTGCCGATAATATTCTTATTGATCCTCTTCCTTAATTCATTTACATATGATATTACTGGGTTCAGTCGGCTGTCTGTTGGATAGGTATTTTCCGGGTCATATAATTGATCTTCTATCAATACATCGGAAAATGCCGGAATTGCTATAGGCCGATAAGTATATGCACTAAAAAACAATGAAGATGTTGCACCTGGTGATGGGTCGCCACCCGTAGTCATATTGTCGGTATAAGCTAAATATCCGCCCACCTTTGCTTTGCTGCCCACTTTCTGATCTATTGTTATCTTCCCCTGGTACCTGGTATAGTCTGACGCGAGGACGATACCTGTTTGTTTGATATAATTACCAGACATGGAATATATCGTATTGTCGTTACCGCCGGAAACGTTAATAGAATGATTATTAGATGTTCCTGTTCTTATCAACAGGTCCTGCCAATCGGTTCCCTTAACATTTCTATAACTTTCTAAAGTTTTGCCGCCGTTTAAGTACGGATTATTAGCGGCGCCAAATTGGTCGGAGGCTAACCGGACAAACTCGTAAGGGCTTAACAGTTTATAAAATTTATAGGGCTGGTTAATGCCATAATATCCATTATAATCAACCTTGGATGGGCCTTTTTGTCCTCTTTTTGTAGTAATAACAATTACGCCATTACCACCGCGGGCACCGTATATGGCTGTTGCCGAGGCATCTTTAAGTACCGACAAGCTTTCAATATTAGCCGGATCGATCATATTATTATCCGGGTTTTCAATCGGCACGCCATCAATAACATATAATGGCGAACTATCCTGGGTAAGTGAGCCCAGGCCACGGATGAGAATACTTGGAGATGAACCCGGCTTACCATCAGGAGATACTACCTGAACACCGGGTACACGGCCACCTAATGCTTCGGCAAATGATTGTACAGGCGCTTTTTGCAAGTCGGCCATGTTAACTGTGCTTATTGATCCCGTTAAATCCTTACGGGCGACCGATGTATAACCGGTTACAATTACTTCATTCAAACCTGTCAGGGCGTCTTCTAAGGTAATTGCAATTGTAGTTCTGCCGCCTATAACTACCTCCTGGGTTTTATAGCCGATAAAGCTAACCACCAATGTTTTATAGGAAGGGGCTGATCTGATCGAAAAATCGCCGTTATTATCAGTTATCGCACCTACCTGGGCGGCTTCTTTTACTTTCACGCTTACCCCTGGCAAGGTGTTCCCATTGGCATCCTTAACTGTCCCCCTGATAAAAGTTTGCGAAAAAGCAGTAAGTGATAAGATTAAAAGTATTAGAGATAACAGGCTTTTTTTATGGTTGTAAAATTGGAGCATATAATCCTGGGTTTATGAGTGAATAAGATTAGCATTCATGAAATATTGTATTGTAAAATAAGTTGGCTTACCAAATTTAATTTTAATTAAAACTGGCTTCTACTACTATTAATTAGATTTATGGTACTATTTTTCACAACCGTAATAAAAACGCTGATATCTAATTATTTATAGGCAGTAAGGGGATTAATTGGAATTTGCATAGCAAAAAAAAGCGGGCCCAATATATGGAGCCCGCCCAACCTTATTTATTAAATTAACCAACTAAATATGCAATTTACCACCCCGTATTTTCTGTCACCAAAGGTTCAAGGCTGCGTATAGTTGAGCCTACTGGAAACAATAATAAATATGTTTGGCTTTGTTTGCCAGCCAATGACGGCACCAGGTTAAACGCCTGTCCAAAGCGTACTAAATCCCACCAGCGCTTACCTTCAGTAGCAAGCTCTAGCAATCTTTCTTTCAGTATAGCAGCATCGTTTGCGGCCTGGGTCCCGTTTACAAAAACATGGCTGCTGTAATTGCTGCCATAGGCGCGCTGCCTAACTGCAATCATTTCGGCTGACGGATCTTGCCCCAGTGCGTTTTTTGCTTCGGCCTTCATTAATAAAACGTCGGCATAACGATATATCATTACATCGGTATAAAAATTCCGCGAGCCACCTATTACTGTACCGGCCCCTTTAGTGGTTATTGATGTAAGATATGTACCATCATTATTATAGATCTCATAAAAAGTACCCGCGCGCCTTTGGTCATCTGTAGTAAACTGGTTTCTTACGGCTTGTGTAATTTGCATAATATTAGCGCCGTTGTTACCGTTGCCCTGTGTACCAATAATAGCTATTGAAGCAGCCGAAACACCTTTGGGCGCGGTTGATGCCCCCAAATTAGTAATGTACATGTTTGACCAGTAATTGTTCCCATTGCCGGTTGTAAAGTCACTTTGCTGGAAGCGTACTGCAAATAATTCTTCTTTATTGCCCTTGTTTGTATAGCTAAAAATGTCGCTATAATTGGGTAATAAAGTAAAATCAGTTGTTGAAATATCGTTAAGCGCAGTAAGTGCGGTGGTAAAATCGGTAGCGCCGCCGCTTAACATTTTACCTGTCCATAAATAAACATCGCCTTTTAGCGCCTCGGCAGCAGGCTTACTCCATTGTGCCCTGTTCGCATCTGGTGTAACATTAGGATATAACGATATGGCCATATCTATATCCGCTTTTATCAGTTTAAATACATCCTGAACAGATGATTTGGCAACTTGTACCGAGGCCGGATCATACGATTCGGTCGGCTGGGTTCTGATGGGTACTTCGCCCCATGTTCTTACCAGCACAAAGTAAATAAATGCGCGCATAGTATAAGCTTGCGCCAAAGCATTATCCCTAACTGTTTGCGATGTAAAATTAATGGCAGGGATATATTTTATTAGCAGGTTGGCTGCATTTATAGTTGTATAAAACTGTTGCCAGTTAGGCCCTGGGTTAGTTGCATTAAGCGTATTAAGATAGTATTTATCAAGCCCGGTGGTGCCCGCTGTTGCGGATGTTAAAACATCGCTTCTGCCTTCGCCCATAAAAAACATATCACTTGTGGCGGCAATGCGCAGCGATGCATACATACCCCTTATCCCACCCGTAACATCATCGGGGGTTTTATAATACGAAGTAGCTGTAATTGTACTAATGGGGTCTACATCTATAGCTTTGCGGCATGATGCAACAGAAATTAGTCCCGCTGCAAGCAATAATATATATTTTGATCTTTTCATGTTGGTAAAGTTTATAGGGTAATATTAACACCCAGTGAAAATGTCCTGACAATTGGATAATGACCATTATCCATACCGCCGTCTTCCGGATTCAAACCAGTATATGAAGTAAAATAATGTAAGTTATAGCCGGTAAAATTAACCCTGGCCCCGCTAAGCCCAATTTTGCGTGTTAATTGTGCCGGAAGCTTATAACTTAGGGTAACTTCTCTTAAACACAGAAAATCCCCTTTTTCATAATAGGTAGAATTGCCAAGCGAAACCCCGTTAACCGATCCTCTGAATATATTGTAAGGCTGGTCCTGCCAGGTATATCTGGGCACCATAGTTACATCGCCCTGGGCTTTCCACATTTTATCCAGGTAGCTTTGCAATGGCGAAGCATCGCCCTGGGCCTGGGCATTAGCAATAACAGCCGGATAATTCCATATGGTGTTACCTGTTGTAAAGTCGGTGCGAATATTTAAACCGAAGCTTTTGTAGGTAAAATAGTTGTTAAACCCGCCAGACAATGTGGGATAAGGATTACCCACATACACTAAGTCGCGGCCGTCAATAATGCCATTTTTATCCAGATCATCCCAAATTACATCGCCACCAAAGCGTTTTTTTATTGCTGATGGGGCCTGGTTATCAATAGGCGCGTTGGCTGCAGCGGCATCGGTAGGATAAACACCTAACTCATGAAAAGCGTAAAGATCGCCCGGGCGCCCGCCTTCCTGCAAGCCTCCCATATATACGTAGGTCCCGGTGTTCGGGTCCCAAACCTGGAAGCCTCCCTGACGGTTATTTAAAACACCGTTATTGGGCAATTTTAGGATTTTGCGGCTTGTATGCGCAATATTAAATGAAGTATTCCATTTTAGCTTAGATTGTGATGGCAATACATCAACATTCAATTCAAGCTCATATCCCCGGTTTTGTAAAGTACCGTTATTGGTAAATATACTTGTGAAGCCGGTAGAAGCTGGTAAGCTTACCGTTGTCAGCAGGTCATCAGTTCTGCGATTATAATAATCAACTACAATCCCTACTTTACCATTAAATAAACCTATGTCGGCACCTATATCGAAAGTTTTTGATTGCTCCCATTTCAAGTCCTGATTTGGAATGTTACCTGGAACTACTATGGGCAACCCTGCATAATTTAACGTTGTACCGGTAGTTGTACTAAAGCTGCCTTGTGGTTGAAAATCGCCCAAGCCACTAATGTTACCATTAACACCGTAACTTGCACGTAATTTTAGCTGTAGTATTTTGTCGGATATTAAATTGTTAAAGAATTCCTCCTTATGAACATTCCATCCTACTGAAATACCCGGAAAAAAACCAAATTTATGATCGTTGCCCAAGTTAGAGGCACCGTCATAACGTACGTTAGCCGACAACAGGTATTTGCCGTCATAATCATAGTTAACCCGGGAAAATAAACTCTGTATCACTAACGGAGAAACAGAACTTGTTATTGACGTTGCGGTAGCGCCTGAATTTAATGTGGTGATCAGGTCTGTTGGCGCACCAGAAGCATTGACCGTAAATGTGGTATTTTCCCGGTAATAGTGTGAAAACCCACCTTTAACTTCCAGGTTATGTTTAGAAGCGAAGGTATTAACATAGGTAAGCACCGCATCGGCCTGATATTGTCTTACAGTAGGAGCCGAACTTGATTGGTTCCGTGTAGTAACAATCGGGCTTAATATGCCATTTAAATAAGCCGCGGGCTGGAAAGAGTAAGATGGTGTGTTTTGGCGAAATAGGGATACCTGCGGGTCGAAAGATAAACCTTTAATAATATTCCATTTCGAGCCTAATGAAATAGTGGTCACCTCATCTCCTGATTTACCTTGGGGAGAATAAGGGCCTGTATAATAGTATAATGGGTTACCTATTGAACTGTTTTGCCCCGGCGCATAAGTGCCATCCTCAAATGTAAGTTTAGCAGAATGTGGCAGGGATGCGGAACGGTAAAATTCATTGGCAAGGCTGGCCACGGTTTTCCAAGTGCGATTAGTGTAAGCTAAACGGCCAAAAAAGCTCAGATCATCATTTACTTTATAGCTGCCGTTGAAGTTAATGCTTAAACGTTTGTAGTTAGTTTCAATAGCAGCCCCTTGCGCATTTGTGTAGCCTAAGCCCGCATAAAATGTCGCCTTATCTCCCCCACCTGATATATCCAAATAATGGTCGTTAGTTTTACCTGTACGATAAAGTGTTTTCTGAAAATCGTTATCATCGTAAATAATGGTTTTGGTTGGGTCTATCGGGTCGGGCATACTTTGCCAGCCCTGCGATAGCTTAAACTGATTAGCTGCTGTTAAATACTGAGTTGTATAGGGTGTATTATTAGTTAAGTCGTTAGCTGTGCCATAAGCCGAGGTTTGTGAAAGTTTGGCTAAATACGTATTCGGATTTGATTGATAAAAAGAAGCTGCCTGTACGCCTAACCTGTTCCAGTAAATATAATCGTGCGCGTTGGAATATTGCAGCAAACGGCTGGCATTACCCGCCGAACCGTTAAAAGTATAACTTACCCTGTTTTGATTGGGCTTACCCGCACGGGTGGTTACAATTACCACGCCGTTTGACCCGCGTGCACCATATATGGCTGTCGATGCGGCATCTTTTAATACCTGTACAGATTCGATAGACGCGGAATTGATATCGTTTAAACCATTGGGCCTGATAATGCCATCAACAATGTATAACGGCGATGCACCATTAGGGTTAGTAATTGAAGTGCCGCCACGTAAAACTATCCTTGGCGAAGCACCCGGCTGACCGCCGCCTGTTGATTGCACCTGCAAACCTGAGATATTCCCCTCTAAGGCCGAGCCCACATTAGTATAGGTGACATTATTAAGTACCCGGGCATCCAGCTTAGATACCGAAGTGGTTAACTTTTCGCGCGATTGCGAGCCGTAACCCACTACCACTACTTCTTTTAGTTTTGAAACATCGTCAACCAGTGTAATATCAAATGCAGACCTGCCATTGATATCGATTTCCTGCGGGATATATCCAATAAAGCTGACTATGATGATATGGCTGCCAGCCGGTACGGTAAGCTTAAACTTGCCTGTAGCATCTGTAAGGGTGCCAACCGTTTTATCTTTTACCTTAATAGTAACCCCAGGTAAGGTATTCCCATTTTGGTCTTTAACTATACCAGTAATAGTTTGTGGTGGCAATGCAGTAACATTCACAGGCTTGGCTGCAAATGTTGCTGTGGAAATTAAGCAAAAAAGCAGCAGTAAAATACCAGTACATTTTTTGTAAAATCCATTAGTTTTAGTAAAGCTTTTTTTCATTAATTATTGGTTTAAATAAATGAGATGTAGAGAGTTTGCTATTAGCAATTATCAAATCTATAGCTTAGAAAAAGGCATTTCTACTACTATTAAATTCATTTATGGTACTATTTTTCATTATCGGAACCATAATATTATCACACACTCCATAAAAAAAAATGAGCCCACAAAAGCGGGCTCATCCTTCCATAGTAATAGCTAATAAATTTATTATTTCAACCACCCCAACCGGTCCCATTGGGGCAAATCAAGGAATGACGGATCGGGGTAAACTAATGCTTTAGATTCTGAAAGCTCAGCTGCATTTAATAACCTACCATCAACAGAATGTAATGCTCTATTTAAATATTCTGAACGGTCGATGCCTACCAAAACCGCTGATACCTGTTTAAATGATAAAGCAAATTTTGTAGCCAGGGTTGATATTTCAGGAATTTCATCTGTCAGTAATTCACGATACTTACCAATGTGCTGCTCTACTTGTTGCAATGCAGGGTGCAAGCCTCTGCCTTTATCACTCAGCAAACCTTTCATTAATACAGAACGGACAACAATACCGGTACCTTTTTCTTCAGCAAAATTAAAATTATCCGCCTGTTGCTGATCCATCAGGTTAAAAGGCAGTTGTATAACATCCCAACCTTTTTCTATGGCACGCTTAGTTTCGGCCGAGGTATAAGTAGACGCACCTATGGCCCGTACTTTACCTGTATCTTTTAGTTTGGTAAAAATCTCTTTTACATCATCATTAGCCAGTATTTCTAAATCGGCTTGATGAAGCATAAAAACGTCTACATAATCAGTCTTTAAAAGCCCCAGACTTTCTTCAAGTGACGATTCAATTATCTTTTTTAGCACTTGATAAGATGGTATCTGCCCATCATTATTTTTAAAATGTTTGCATTTAGTAGCAAGCACCAACCTGTCCCGGCGATCGTGAAAAGCTTCGCCCATTATGGCTTCACTTTCGCCGTATAAGCGGGCAGTATCAAAAAAATTGATCCCTTTATCCAGCGCTTCATGCAATAAGCTAACGGCTTCATCACGCGAAAGCATATCCGCTTCGCTATTAACCCCTATACCATAAGGTATACCAATTTCTACACCGCCAAATGCAATTTCAGAAACCGCTATACCGGTTTTGCCTAAAACCCTTTTTTTCATAATTATTAGTAGGGCTTACCCGGATTAATGGTGGCGCCGATAATTTTTTCGGCAGCTGATTTATCAAACCTGTCGACAAGGGTTTTGCAGTAACTACTCAATCCAACCACATCCGCGCCAACATTTACAAACTTATAGCCCATTTCTAAAAAGCTATCCAGGCTATCTATTCCGCCCGATGTGGCGGCAAACTTGCCATATTTGTTAGCCACCTGGGCTACCAGCTTGCGGGCTTCCAGTAATTGCGGGTGGTTCCATTCGCCGGGATGACCAATACCCTGACTAAAGTCGCCGGGGCCAAAAAACAGCATATCGACGCCATCTAAAGCGGCTATGGCTTCAATATCGGGTAATACTTCAGGGTCCTCAATTTGTAGCACCACAAATTTTTGCTCGTTCGAATCTTTCAGATAGTCAGAAAAATCCATATTGGTATAAGCGCCATCGGCACTGCCACCATCGATAGCACGGCGGCCGATGGGGTGGAAACGGGTCATTTGCACCACTTGTTTGGCTTCTTCTAAATTCATAATATGCGGCACTAATATGCCGGCAGCGTCCATTTCCAATGGTTTTACATAACCACTGTAACTACCACGCGGCACACGCACCATCACATCAACATTGCGCGATTTGGCCGCCCATATCTGCGAATTAAGCACCGACCAATCCTGGGCCAAATGCTCCTGGTCTATCCAGAGGCAATCAAAACCGCATATGGCTGCAATTTCTGCCGCCTGGCCATCGCCTAAGTTTACCTTTAAACAACTCGCTGCACCGCCTGCCTTTAATTTTGCCAGTACCCGGCTTTCTCTCATTTTCATTTGTAGCTGATATATTAGTGTTTCCTGCTGTTAATTTTCAATATAGCAAAAGCTGCCGCCGCGCGCAAATCTGCCCCTTCATCCGATGCCGGGTCGTATATCCCCTCGCAATCTTTATTTTCTAACATCCCCATTAAAAGGTTCAGATGTTTTTTTGTCCCCTTTTCAGCTAAAGCCAATGCAAGTTCTGTACGCACCGCCACGCTGTAGGGTTTGATATTTGAAGTAATTAAAGCATCAATTAATGCAAGTTGGTGTGTACTGGCGCCAGCCGGAGCCGTAACCAATGCGGTAGACAAAAACGTTACATATAACTCGTCCGTCTTGCTCATCGCCATAGCTGCCGTAACCAAGCGCTCCCATTGCGGCATACTTAATCCCTGCTCTTTGCGTAAAACAAATGTGCTGATCCTTCTGATGATAACGTTCGTATCAGTCAATGCCATATTCAACAGCTTTTCCCTGTTTGCTACCATTCGGGTTTCTGATCCATATGAATCGGCCCATAAAGCATATGTGGCAAGATTGCGGTCGGCCGCTGCCATAGTTTTTGCCGTAATTTCAGGGAAAAGGGTTGCGACAGGCTGTTTAAGCTTAGCCAGCGTTTCAGTGGCATGAGTCCTGTCGGGACCGTTCATGTCTTTATATGCTTCATAAATGTTATTCAGCCACTTTTTTTTGCGCACAGGGTCGGTATCGGCCTGTTCCAGCACCCGCCAAATGGTTATGCGGTATTTGGGCTCGTTATGGTAAAGTTTATCCTGCTGTAAAAATTCTTTCAGTGCCACCTGGGCATGACCAGTCCAGATCAGGTATTCTGCCGCGTGCACTTTTATAAATTTCTGGCGTTGGGCCAATACTAAATTAAGTTCGGCCAGGGCCTTTTTATTTTGGTCGGCAGTAGTAGTAGTTTGCATTGCAGACAGATTTATGATATTAATAATGCCGGTTAACAGATATAACAACATTGTTATTGAGCTTTAGCAGATTTTTCAACATCCTTTTTCACTACATATAGCAGCCCCACACATACGATCATTAAAACAGATGCCATCCTGAATAGCAGGGTCATACTTACATGCTGATCGCGCAGCACGCCAGTAGCATAATTACCTAAACCACCAATAACACAGGCAAACATATTCAACACACCATAGCCGGTAGCCACATAGCGTTTATTGGCCACCATAGTTAAAATAGGCATTAAGTTAGTATCGCTAAACACCCGGGCAAAAGCGTAGGTTATAAACCCGGCTAAGGCTAAAAATATGGCACTGGTGCTGCCGGCAATAAATACTGCCGGCGCGGCTGCGCAAAGACCAATAATGGGTACTAAAATTCGCGCGTTAGCGTTTTTACGGCTCCACCAGTCGGCCAAAATGCCGCCTATAATTACCCCGGCCATGCCAAAAGGGTACATATAAGCAGTAGCAAAAGCCCCGGCTTTGGCCTGGGATATGTTAAAGTGTTCTTTATAATATGTAGGCAGCCACCCAACTATCATCCAACCCACAATACCTAAAAGCCCCCAAAATATAAACAGCATTATAAATGACCGTTTTAAGAACAGATCTTTAAGTGCGGGGAAAAATTTGGGCTTAAGAATATCGGTGCCCGCGTCAACCGTGGTTGCTTTAGTTTTGGCATCGCGCAGAAAGAAAAACAGTATCCCCGAATAAACTATACCAATGCCACCAAAAATTGTGAAAGCATTATTCCAATGACTGTCCTGGGCAATCCAGCCACCTAAAAACCCAAGACTCGATCCTATCATTACGCCGGCCAAATGAATACCAATGGCCAACGACCGGGTACTGCCTTTATGATAGTCGGCTATCAAAGCTAAAGCAGCCGGCAAATAACAAGCCTCGCTTATCCCCATTAAAGCCCGGCTGACTAACAGCCCTTGAAAACTGGTTGCATGTGCGGTAAGAAAAGTAACGCCCGACCAGATAAACAGGCTGGCGATAATTACGCGGCTACGGCTATATCTATCAGCTAAAAAACCTGCTATAGGGCTTAAAAAACCATAAACCCATAAAAAAACCGATGTCAGCAGCCCAAACTGTGCATCGGTCATAGGGATGGAGGTAACAATTGATCCACGCATGGTGGTGATCATGTTACGGTCGAGATAATTCAAACAGCCAACCACGCAAAGTAAACCTACTACCAGCCAGGCTTTAAAGGGCATTGCCTTACCTGGCGATGTGTTTACATTGGTTAGGGAAGCGTCCATAGAAAGATTTATTGTGTGTAATTATTGTATTCAAATGTATCTTTTGCGGATATTAATTAGTCGTACTTTTATTTACAATACTGATACTATATTCATTCGATGCATTAAACATACTTAATAAATGGCCAGTTGGAACAGATTTTCCGGTTAAATTGTATTAATTACCATTTATCTAATTTCTAATTATTAGCAACCATTTCCTGTTGCAGTTTATCCTGGTAGGCTTTTTTTGCTGTAACATCTTCCCGGGCCGATTCGCCAAAATATATCAATCCTAAAGCTTTGCGTGTGCGATTAGCGCTTGTATTGCCATTTGCCCTGTGGATAGTTAAAGAATGATGTACTAATAAGTCGCCTGGTTTTGCCGGGAAAGCTATTTCGTTCTGCATATCCTCGTCTGTCCCAAAATCGGTAATGCCTTGAGAGAAGCCCAATGTTTTTGTGCGCCCATGCGGCCGCATCCCTTTTAAATGCGAGCCTTTAACGTATTTAACACAGCCATTTTCTTCATCTGCTGGTTCAAGTGCCATCCACATAGTTACCGCTATTGATGGGTCTAACATAAAATAATACCCATCCTGATGCGGGGGCGTTGGCTTGCCTATTAAAAGGGGTTTATTAAAATATTCCAGGTTCTTACCGATAACTTTATCGCCGAGTAAAAGCTCGGCCAATTCTTTAAACTTACTATCAAATAAAACCGTATTAAAAAAATTATCGTGTGCATGAATGTCCATTACCTGTTTAAGGGTTGATGCATCATTTTTGTCTTCATAAAACACTTTGGTTGCAGGCATATTGGGCAAAACATCTGTAATTACCCTGTTAAAATTTTGCCTTATTGTCTCCGTTTCTTCAATACTCAAAAAACCGGGGATAAACACAAAACCATCTTTTTCAAATGCTGCTTTTAAGGAGTCTTTATTTTCCATTGCTTATTGGCTATTAAAATATATAAATGCTTTCTTAATCTATGTGTAACAGGGTCAATTGGTAAGGTACTTTCCCTCTTTTAAAATACCGGCCCATTTAAAATATCCCAGTTCGTTCAGGTGCAGGCCGTCAAACGTGTATTTAGGGTCTAACATCCCGGTTTGATCTAAAAAATTCGGATAAAGATCAATCAACGTTATTTTCTCCTCAACAGCTAACTTTTTCAATTTGCTGTTAACACTTACAATATGGCCTGTTTTCCCTTTTAACGCAGTATAAGTATCGTTAACCGGCAGCAGGGTATGGAAATAGATCCTCGTCCTCGGTGACCCTGCTTTGATCCTATAAATGATCTTTTTATAATTATTAAGGATCACACTATCAGGCACATTACGGGTAATATCATTAATCCCTATCAGTATAAAAATTTTAGCTGGCTTACCTTCAATAACATTACCCAATCGTTCCAATACGCCAAAAGTCATATCGCCAGGGATACCCCGGTTCTTAGCGGTTGATAATCCTAAAAGTTCATTCCAGTCGGTATAGGTCATAATGCTGTTACCCAGAAAAATGATGTCGCTTGTTGATTTAGGGAAAGATTTAAACTGTCCAACCTTACCTGCATATATGGCTGGCCTGTAAGTGCTATCCCAGGTAACTGTTTGTGAATAACCTGAAATAGTTATTAATACAAGGCATATGCCTAATAGTAATGTTCGGTGTGCAGTTATATTCATTAGATTATATCGATTATATAAAACCAGCTAATTAGTGCTCATTTCAATTGTTTTTTAACCCAGGGCCACCACTCGTTATAAAAGTCGAGGCAAGTGGTATGCGCTAAGTTTGGATAGACCTTCAGCTTCTTTTTGCACTTTAATATATCATATACAGACTCTATGGTAGATTGGGGACACATCATATCCTTACCACCTGCGCTCATTAATACCGGGCAATGTATGTTTTGTACCAAATAATATGGGTCAAAGTAATTCAGGGTTGCCAGGTAAGTATCGCTGTTTTTGTGTTTGTCCAAAATCGTTTTTACAAGTGATGGCGTGGTAGCCGCAAGGCGCATATTGCAAAGAAACGGCACATGTGCCACCACTGCTTTAACACGCGGGTCAAGCGATGCTACAGCCAGGCAAATACCACCACCCTGACTGGTTGACATTAATGCCACACGATCAGGATCAATATCCGGTTGTGTCATGGCAAAATCTATGGTGCGTATCATATCAGCGTAACAACCCTGATAATATGCCCCGTCCGGATTTTCACCATTCATGGTAAGCTTGTCGCCGGTTATCTTAAAAAACTCATCAGATATGCCCTGCCCACGTGGGTATACCTGTAAAATCACGTACCCGCGCTGGCACTCGGCCAGCATTATGCCCTGCCCTGCACTAACGCCATAACCACAGGTAGTAATAATTACCGGCCAGGGTTTTGTCGGGGCCTCACCCTGCACTGGTACAGACATCATCACATAAAAATATACCCCATTTAATCCACGCAGCTTAACTTTATAAGTATGATATGGCAATGCTTCTTTGGTTGGGGTAACAACGGCCTCTATAGGTTCGGCTGCCAGGCGCTGTTTAGTTGTTTTCCAAAATGCTTGGATATAATTGGTTAATGAATCGGCAGGTACGGCTTTTGCATTTGCCGGCCAAAGATTACTTACCGTAACACAAGTGATAATAAGGAAATATATAACTCTGTTACTTTTATTCACAGCAGGCATTTTAAAATTGATTTTCTTTACTGTTGAGCATTATAGCAGTAAGTGATATCAAATTTATAGGTATTGCTAACAGAGTTCCACTACGTTTATATAGTATGCTAATACTATTTTATACTTGCCACAATTATTGTGAATTTAATATACAGCTTAAACAGGTAATAACCTACCGGCATTCACAAATGCAAAGTATATCGCGACTAAAAAAACTGCCTGTATTCTTTGCGGCAAGCCAGCGGGGTTTTTCCTGTAATAGCTTTAAAATAACGGTTAAAGTTTGAAAGATTTGGGAAACCCGATTCGTAACTTACAATAACCATACTGTAATCCGTTTCTTTTAATAGTTTGCGGGCGTGGTTTATTCTCACCTCAAGCAAAAAATCAAAATAGCTTTTATGTACCCTTGATTTAAAATACCGGCAAAAAGAATTAGGGCACATATAAATAGTAGCCGCTATCTCTTTTAAAGTAATAGTGCGATGAAAATTATTTAATGTGTACAAATATATTTTAGTCAGCCGGGTTTCATCGGTTAGGTTATAAGCTACCTGTTTTATCCCTGGGTTTAAAAAGCGAAAGTCTTTACCAGTTGCTATAATTGCCATCAATTGTATCAACAATATCAGCCGTTCGTGTGGTTTTGCCTGCAGCATCGTATTTAGCATCGCAAGCAATTGACCCCGTAATTCACCATAAAACTGTTGGGCATGGCCTGCGTTGCGTATAACAGTTTGCATAAATTCATTTTCGGGTAAATTAATAAACTGCTCGCCTAAAATTTCAGGGTTAAAATGCAGCGTAAGCAGTTTCAAGGGTAAATCCACTCTGCCCTGTTTAAATAACGGGTGCTCAAAAGTATGTGAGTCAAATCGGAACAAATGCGGCAAATTTGCACCGATCATTAATAAACACCCGGTGGCTACCGGTTCAATTTTGTCACCAACCAATAAGGTACCCTGCCCTTCAACAACGTAAATAATTTCAATTTCGGGATGATAATGTAATTCGTTATAGGAATGATAATGCCCCGCAAGTTCAACATGGAAAGAAGAACTTCCTGAATGGTCAAGTTTTTTTAATCTTGCTTTCATTATCCTATTATACTAACTATAATAATTCAAATATATGTTAAAATGGTTAATATAGTATCATTTTTTGAATTGATAAGCCTGATTTGGTTTTGATTGGAGCCTATTTTTGTTAAAAAATATCTCTTATGAAAATAGCTAACTATATTTTAAAACTTGATGAAGCCGGCATACACGACATTGACAGAGTAGGTGGCAAAAATGCCTCGTTAGGCCAAATGTTGCAACATTTAGATGTGCTGGGAATTAACATTCCCTACGGATTTATTATCACAGCCGATGCATATTATAGTTTCCTAAAACATAATATGCTTGACAATGCGATTAAGGACTTAATTGCAATGACAAATGTAGATGACTTGGCGCAACTTAAATATTGCGGGCAAAACATACGTGAAATGATACGTAATGGTGCTTTTTCCCAAACCCTTACTGATCAAATTTCAGCAGCGTACACAAATTTATGCCAATACTATAACAAGACTGACGTAGATGTTGCTGTACGTTCGTCGGCTACTGCCGAGGATTTGCCTGATGCTTCCTTTGCCGGTCAGCAGGATACCTATTTAAATATATCGGGCTTAGATGGCCTGCTTAACGCCATACGGAATTGTTTTGCTTCATTATTTACAGACCGGGCCATTAGTTACCGAAAAAGCTTTGGTTATGACGATTTTCTGATCGGCCTTTCAGTTTGCGTACAAAAAATGGTGCGGTCTGATATTGGCGCGTCTGGTGTGGCCTTTTCGCTGGATACCGAAAGTGGTTTTAAAGATGTTGTGATCATCAATGGCTCGTTTGGCCTTGGCGAAATGGTGGTGCAAGGCGCTGTAAAACCTGATGAATTTACAGTATTTAAACCCCTACTGGGCCAACGCGGTGTAAAGCCATTAATTGAAAAGAAACTGGGCACCAAAGATAATAAGATGATATATGGTGAAGCAGATGAAGAAAGAGTAAAGATCGTCCCAACATCGGCAGCAGAAAGGGAATCGTTTTGTTTAACAGATGATATGGCACTGCAACTGGCTGGCTGGGTAGCGTCTATTGAAAAATATTATACCCGCCTGAAAGGCAAGCAGTGCCCCATGGATGTTGAGTGGGCGCTGGATGGCGAAAGCGGCCAGCTTTATATTGTCCAGGCCAGGCCTGAAACCATACATTCGCGCAAGGCAGCACATACAGTAAATATTTACACTATTGAAGATGACCGCCGTGCCGGACAAATAATATTACAGGGCGTTGCCGTAGGCGATAAAATTGCATCGGGACGTGTACACCTGTTGCAAAACATAGATACCGCCGCGTTAGCGCAGGTAGGTTTTAAAACCGGCGATGTACTGGTGACCGACATGACTGACCCAGACTGGGAACCGTTGATGAAAAAAGCAGCAGCCATAATTACAAATAAGGGCGGCCGCACCTGTCATGCAGCTATAGTAGCGCGCGAGTTGGGGGTGCCGGCCATTGTAGGCTGCGGTAATGCAACCGAGTTATTAAGCAACGGACAATTAATTACGGCATCCTGCGCGGAAGGCGACAGCGGAATTATTTACGCGGGCGAAATCCATTTTACCATGCAGGAGTATGATTTGAGCCTGCTTCCTGAAATAGCCACGCCGGTAATGATGAATGTAGCATCACCGGATGTGGCTTTTAAATTAGCCGGGTATCCGCATTCCGGGGTGGGCCTGGCCCGGGAAGAGTTTATTATTAATAATTATATTAAGATCCATCCCCAGGCTTTATTACAGCACAAGGAACTGAATGATGAAGCCTTGACATTGCTTATTGAAAACACCATTAAAGGTTATGCCGATGGAGAAACTTATTTTATCGAAAAGTTATCGTACGGTGTTGCTAAAATAGCTGCGGCGTTTTATTCGCAAAAGGTAATTGTCCGTTTTTCTGATTTCAAAACAAACGAGTACCGGAGCATGCCTGGCGGCAGTTATTTTGAGCCGCTGGAAGAAAACCCAATGATAGGCTGGCGTGGGGCTTCCCGTTATTATTCAAGCAGTTATAGGGCGGCTTTTGGTATGGAATGCAAAGCCATAAAAAAAGTGCGCGAAGTAATGGGATTAAAAAATGTAGTGGTAATGATTCCATTTTGCCGCACCGTTGGTGAATTAATGATGGTTTATGATACCATGCGCGAATATGGCCTGGTACGTGGCCAGAACGAACTGGAAGTATATTTGATGGCCGAAGTACCATCTAATGTTATCCTTGCCGATCAGTTTGCCAGGCATATCGACGGGTTTTCTATTGGTTCGAATGATCTTACACAATTAGTACTTGGCCTTGACCGCGATTCGGCTTTAGTGGCCGGGCTATATAACGAGCGTAATGAGGCGGTAAAAAGTATGGTATCACAACTGATCAGTGCGGCAAAAAAGGCTGGTGTTAAAGTAGGGATTTGCGGGCAGGGCCCATCAGACTATCCTGATTTCGCGCAGTTTCTGGTAGAAGAAGGTATAGATAGCATCTCGGTAACACCCGATTCATTTCTAAAAACAGTTGAGGCGATCAAAAAAATAGAGGATGAGTCAAAAGTCTTTAGCATCGCCTCGAATGGTGCGGCATTTGTTTAAATTATATTCAATTATCAGGGTTCTTAATCCAGTTGTGAAAATTTTTAATGTTTCATATCATCTTTCAGTAATGTAATTTGCCGGACATGGTTAGCCATGTCCGGTATCTACGCAGATAGCCTATCTGCTGCGCAATCATCACGCCGAAACAACCTTCCCTCCTAACAAATACAATTTTCATCTTTTGATTTGGAAATACATAAAATACTATTTACGTTTGTTATGTCCAACATAAGGATTGTATTACCAATTACAAAACCAAAACTAACATTATGATTAAAGAATTACTACACTGTCTCAGATGTAATCTGAGGTTGCTCTCTTTACTATTTTTAACATGTATGCTAAGCGCCAGTCTATTCGCACAGGATCGGATATTAAAGGTGTCTGGCAAAGTTACCGATGAACTGGACGGGCCCGTAGTTGGGGCAAGTGTTAGAATTGTAGGCACCCGGCAAGGTGTTGTTACTAACCCCGACGGAAAATATAGCATTAGTGTTAACCCCACAGATTCGCTTGAATTTTCCTTCATCGGTTACAAAACTGTCCGCTTCGCTATTCGGAACAGGGTTGACCTGAATGTAAAATTAGAAGCCATAGCGGGTGGATTGAATGAAGTAAGTATAGTAGGTTACGGGCAACAAAAAAAGATAAGCGTAGTTGGTGCGCAATCTACCCTGGAAGCCAAAGACCTGAAATTACCTGTCCGTGATATTGCCAGCACCCTGGGTGGCCGCATAGCTGGTATTATCACTACCTCGCGGGGCGGCGGCCCGGGCCAGGACAACAACGGCTTTTTAGTGCGTGGGGTATCTACCTTTGGCACCAGTTCGCGTACACCGCTAATCATTATTGACGGGGTACCCGATCGCGAATTAAATGATGTTGATCCGGAAGATATTGAATCATTTACGGTATTGAAGGATGCGGTATCTACTGCAGTTTATGGTACCCGTGGTGCAAATGGAGTAATCCTTATCAATACAAAAAAAGGGGTAGCAGGTAAACCAGCTATCAATGTTGAAGTAAACAGAGGTGTTACACAGTTTGTAAAAGTGCCTAAGTTATTAGATGCCCCCACCTGGATGACCCTTTATAACGAGGCTTTAACTAACCGCGGCAGGCAACCTTTATACACGCAGGCCAATATCGACCTGCATGCCGCAGGTACCGACCCGGATTTGGCTCCAAATGTAAACTGGTACGATCAGATCTTCCGTAAAGCCGGTTCAACACAAAGGGCTAATTTAAATATCAGCGGAGGCTCGGATAAATCAACTTACTATATATCAGTTGGATATTATGATGAAACCGGGCTACTTAAGGAAAACCCCGACGATCAGAAATATAATGTAAACTCCTACTATAAGCGTTATAATGCTACTATTAACATAGGTGTAAATGTAACCAGTACCACAAAGTTAGATTTAGGTATCGGTTCAATTATTGATTCAAGGAACGGCCCCAATGGCGGCACCAATACCGATGCTTTGAACAATTTATTTGCACAGGCGCTGCGTGTGCCCCCGCATATTATGCCTGGTGTGTATTCAAATGGGTTGTATAGCCAATACCCGGGCGGTTTTAGCAGCCCTAACAAAATTGCTTTTGATTTAGGGTCTCAAAATATATATACCGCTACTATACGCCCTAATATTAAACTTAAGCAGGATCTTGGTATGATTACCAAAGGATTATCTGTCTCAGGCTTATTCTCTTTTGATATTTACTCCGATGGTTCCAATGCCATCGGTATTGCCGATCCATCTTACTATGCAACCGGAAGGGACGCTAACGGCAACCTGATTATGCAGGTTACTAAAGATGCAACCGGGGCTTATTCCTATAGCTCGGCCAGAAGCTCGACCCGGAGAATGTATAGCGAAGCATCTGTCAACTACACGCGCAGTTATGGTAAAAGCGACGTTAGCGCCCTTTTGCTTTTTAACCAATCAGAGTATATTGATGGCAATGCAACTACATTTACAGCAGCTGTGCCTTTTCGTAACCGCGGTTTAACAGGCCGGGCAACCTATGGCTATAATAACCGCTATTTTTTAGAAGGTAACTTTGGTTATACCGGGTCAGAAAACTTTAGTCCGGATAAAAGGTACGGGTTCTTCCCATCAGTAGGCATGGGTTATATCGTCTCCAACGAGGGCTTCTACAAGTCAATCAAAAAAGTGATGCCTTATTTTAAGGTAAGGTATAGCTATGGCTTAACAGGTAATGGTGCTTTTGGTACACGGTTTTTATACTTAACACAATTATCAAAAACCACGGCAACGGGTTACCAGTTTGGTACACCTTCATCGCTTTCGCCAGCCTATAGCGGGTATGCCGAATCGCAAATTGCTACCGACCCTTCATGGGAAACCTCCTATCGCCACAACTTGGGTATAGAAATGGGTTTCTTTAACAATGACCTTAAGTTGGTTACTGAATTATTTAGAGAAGTGCGCAAAGGAATTTTACGGGCCGATCAAACCATTCCGGGGATATCCGGTTTCGGCGGCGTAAACCCTACCCGCAACATCGGTATAGTTTTAAACAAAGGTATCGACGCAACATTAACCTATAATCATAACCTTGGCAACCGTAAATGGATAAACATAGCCGGAACATTTACCTATAATAACAACACCAATATACAGGACGGGCTACCACCTCAGAAATACCCATGGATGGAATGGAAAGGCAAAGAGGTAGATGCCAAAACCTTATACATTGCCGACGGGCTGTTTAAAGATCAGGCAGAGATTGATGCTTCGGCCAGGCAAACCGGCGATATCCGCCCCGGAGATATCAAATATAAGGATCTGAACAACGATGGCGTAATTGATGCAAATGATGTCGCGCGTATTAATGTTTCGGGGACGCCTAAAATGATGTATGGGCTTAACCTGACATTTGGATACAAAGCATTTGATATTGGCGCCTTTATACAGGGTACCGGTAAAGTGTGGCTAAGCTATGGTTTAGGTGATGGGACCCAACCGTTCTCGGCCGGGCCTATTAGCGCTGCCCTGATGACTATGGTAGCCGACAGATGGACAGTAGACAATCCCAATCCGAACGCTTTTTACCCCAGGTTAAATAGTAACCAGGACCCTAACTCTAACTATCTTAATAGCACATGGTGGTTAAAACCTTCAGGTTTCGTTAGGTTAAAAAGCGCCGAAATTGGTTACACTTTAGATCAACCCTCTATGAAACGTTACGGTATAAAAAAGATGAGGATATTTTTAAATGGGACCAACCTGATCACCTTATCAAAATGGAAATACTGGGACCCCGAGCTAAATGATACAGGTACAAGCTCCAACAATTATTCACGTGGCGAATCATACCCAAACATTAAAGCCTATAACATAGGTGTAAGGGTTACTTTTTAATCTCATAAAAACAGAATTATGAAATACTACATCAATAAATATAAAACTCAGGTAGTAGTTGTTTTTTTAGCGGCAGTTACCATATTACCCACAAGTTGTAAAAAAGGGTACTTTGACCAGGCCCCGAAAGATATACAGACTATTGATATGGTTTTTAGCACCAAGCTTGAGGCCGAGAACTGGCTATCGGGCGTGTATAACCGCTTGCCCGATGTTTGGGCCGATGGCAGTGTAACCGGGCGCGGCCTGGCCGAACTAAGCGACGAACTGGAAGAAACAACTCCGTCAATTATTGCTTCGGGTACCATTAATGGTCAAAACAGTATTAACGTGTATACGTCCTACTACCAGGCTATCAGGCTGGCCAACATTTTTATGGCCAATATTAATAACCCCCAAAGTAATATATTAAATGAGCCCAACGGCCAGGACCTGATTAAGCAATATACCGGCGAAGCCCGCTTTTTAAGGGCTTATTATTACTGGATGCTGATTAAACTATATGGGCCTGTGGTATTGGTAGGCGATAAAATAGCTGGTACTGATGATGATTTCCAGCTACCCCGCAATAGCTGGAGCGAATGTATCAATTACATTGTTTCAGAAATGAATGCCGCAAAAGACCTGGTGCCTGAAAAACACTTGAACCCATCGACAGGTACGGAAGACCTGACACAAACCGGCCGTATTGATAAGCTGATTGTGGAATCGGTGTTAAGCCAGGTACTTTTGTACGATGCCAGTCCTTTGTTTAACGGTAACCCCTATTACGCCAACTTCAAAAACCCTGATGGCAAAGTACTGATGAACCTTACTTATGATGCTACCAAATGGGGCAAGGCGGCAACAGCAGCTAAAGTAGCCATTGACCATGCTATAGCCAACGGCAAAAAACTTTATAAAGAAACCAATGCCGATCCGTTTACCGCGGCGGTAAACTCGTGCCGTAACTTATTTTTAACAGGCTGGGCCGATGAAGGCATTTGGCTGCGCACCGTAACCGGCTATGCTGCCTGGGAACTTGACGCTGCCCCGCGTGCCGCTAATGGTACAGCCACCAACGCGGTACTATCCTTGCCGCAGGAAATGATTGACAAATACCGCATGATTAACGGTAAACAAATTGAGGAGACAGGCAGCACTTATGTTGAGAGTGGTTTTACTGCAACCGCTAAAACCGGATATTATGTAGCAGGTACATCAAACATGTATGTAAACCGCGAACCAAGGTTTTATGCTAACGTAACGTTCAATGGGTCAAATATTCCGTTTGTGCCAAGAACAGGGTTAACCAAGGTTGAGTTTTGGCCTGCGGGTAATTCCGGCAATGGCAACGGCAGCCAGTCTATGTATCCAAAAACAGGGTACTTAGTGCGTAAAAACACTAACGTGAACCGTAACCTGTCCACTAACGCGGGCAACATTGTACGCCCGGCTATGTATATACGTTTAGGCGAATTGTATTTGAACTATGCCGAAGCGCTGAATGAATCGGCCCCCGGCAGTGTAGACATCCTTACTTATTTAAATGCCATACGTGTTCGCGCGGGCATCCCGGCATTAACCGGCAGTTTTGATCAGGCTACTATGCGTAGCTTAATCCAGCGTGAAAGATGTATAGAACTGGCTTATGAAGGGCATCGTTTCTTTGATCTTCGCCGCTGGAAAATTGCCACTACACCGGAAGGCCGTCAGGGTGGCGACTTTTTTGGTATGAACGTATTTACCGGTACCGGCCTTAGCGACCCGGCATTTTATGTGCGCACCAGGACCAGCACCCGCGTTTGGAACGACAGGTATTATTTATTACCGTTACCACAAAGTGAAGTGCAAAAAAACCGCAACATGGTACAAACCTTTGGCTACTAATTAATAATGAACTTTAAATATCACACCAGGCTAATAGCGGTAGCGCTTATTAGCCTGGTTGCTTTGCTACCGGGCGGTTGCAAGATCAAACGCCTGGCTTACCGTTTAAGCGCTACCGATAGCGCAGTAGTTTTTGAACCTATAAAAGGCAATTATGCATCTATGCGTATCCCTGCCCTGGTAGTTACCGCTAAGGGCAACCTGCTGGCTTTTTGCGAAGGCCGTATTAATAGCGCCAGCGATTGGGGTGATATGGACCTGCTGATGCGTCGCAGCACCGACGGAGGGAAAACCTGGTCGGCCCATACCATATTGGCCGGACATAAGGGCGGGAACCCGGTAAGCAACCCAACCCCGGTAGTTGACAGGGATGGCACCATCCACTTGTGGTACCAGCGCAATTATAATACAGCCTACTACACCCGCTCGGTTGACGATGGCTTGCATTGGTCTGAGGCGGTAGATATGACCGCAGTGTTTGAGGGCTTCAAACCCACCTACAACTGGACAGTACTTGCACCCGGCCCCGGCCACGCCATTGAAATGAAAAGCGGCCGTTTGCTAATCCCCGTTTGGCTTGCCGAGTCGGAAAAACTGTTACCCCATCGCAGTCATAGCCCTACCTGTGTAGCAACTATTTACAGCGATGACAAAGGCCTTACCCGGCAATGCGGGGCCATTGCGGCAATTAATTCGCCGCAGATTAAAAACCCTAATGAAACCATGGCCGTGCAGTTGAATGACGGACGCGTAATGCTTAATATCCGCAACGGCGGCACTGTGCACCAGCGCGCAGTAAGTTTCAGCGCCGATGGGATCAGTGGCTGGTCGGCAGTGCAATTTATCCCTGAGTTATTCGACCCTATTTGCATGGCCAGTATTATAAACATTCCTGATAAAAGAAAGGGCGCAGAAAGCACCCTCCTGTTTATTAATCCCGATAGTCATGATATACCTAAAGCAAAATTTCCCCGACAAAACTTGACAGCAAAAATTAGTTACGATAGCGGCAAAACCTGGCCATATAGTCAATTGATCCACCAGGGCTACACCGGTTATTCAGACACTGCTGCCGGCCCGAATGGCACAATTTATTGTCTGTACGAGTCGAACATCAGCCCTAATTTTAATTATTCCATCGTATTGAAACGTTTTAATTTAGATGGGTTTAAAAAAAACTAATCATCCGTAAAAAGAATTAAAAATCGCCAAAAAATGCTAAAACCCACTAAAATGATAAAACTGTTTATCTGCGCCTTGCTAATATTATCGGGACAGGCTTTTGCCCGGGTAATACTGCCATCTGTTATTGATAATAATATGGTGCTGCAGCAAAACGCTCGCGTGCCGCTATGGGGTAAAGCGAAGCCAAATGCCAGGGTTACGGTCATCACCTCGTGGAACAATAAGCTGTATACCGTATGGGCAAAAAACGATAGCACCTGGCGTGTTTTTGTGCAAACACCTAAAGCAGGCGGGCCTTATGAAGTTAGTTTTAACGATGGGCAGCTATTAAAACTAAAAAACATCCTGATCGGCGAAGTGTGGATTTGCTCGGGCCAATCTAATATGGAAATGCCGGTTAAGGGGTTTGGAAATCAACCAATATTGAATAGCAACGATATATTGATGGACGCCGAGAATCCGCAAATTCGTTTGTTCCGCCTGGAACGGGCCTTAACGCGGCAGCCACAAGCCAATTGTAAAGCTACCCCCTGGCAGGAAGCCGATGCTGAAAGCGTTAAAAATTTCAGTGCTGTTGGCTATCAATATGCTAAACTACTGCAGGCCAGGTTAAAAGTACCCGTAGGTATCATTATGTCGGTATGGGGCGGTACTATGATCGAAGCATGGATGGATAAAGCCAGTATAAATAACTTTCCCGAGGTAAAAATACCCGCTGATACAGCCAGGATCAATAAAAACGACCCGACCGTATTGTTTAATGCTATGATTAACCCCTTTGTGGGTTATGGTATAAAAGGCGTAATATGGTATCAGGGCGAACAAAACCGCATCAATTATCAGATTTATGATAAACTGATGGTTAGTATGGTAAAGGAGTGGCGTAAACTATGGGAAATGGGCGACTGGCCTTTTTATTATGTACAAATTGCACCGTATACTTACACATTAAAAGATAAACAAGGTTTGGCCCCCTACTTGCGTGAAGCACAATTAAAAGCGATGAGCGAAATTCCTAATGCAGGGATGGTAGTTACAATGGATGTGGGGAGCGAACGGGTTATCCATCCGCCGGATAAATTGCCGGTTAGCAAGCGGCTGGCTTATTGGGCTTTAGCTAATGCTTATGGTAAAAAAGGCATTAACTATCTAAGCCCGGTTTATAAATCAATGAAGATAACCGGTAGTAACGCTTATATTAATTTCAATTATACGCCAAACGGGCTTACCACATTTGGAAAAGAGCTATTGGCATTTGAAATTGCAGGCGATGATAAAGTGTTTTATCCGGCTAAGGCAAAAATATCAGGTAACGGCATTATAGTTTCAAGCGAAAATGTAAAAACGCCGGTAGCCGTAAGGTACGCTTTTAAAGATTGGGTAGTTGGCGATGTTTATAATACCGAAGGATTGCCATTAGCCCCTTTCCGGACGGATGACTGGTAGTTTTCATCCAATTGTATTTTTATAAACTTTAAGCCACAACAACACAATGATAAATAAACAGGCAATAACGGGATTTTTGAAAACACTAATTGTAACACATTTGTGTTGTGTAGCTTTACAAGGCAGTGCACAGCAACAAATTTCTCTGGCCGGAAATTGGAAAGTGAAACTCGACCCTCAGAATGCAGGCTTACAGCAAAAATGGTATACTCAAAAATTTGAAGAATCTATAAAACTGCCCGGTACACTGGACGATGCGGGCATGGGCAAAAAAAGCACTCTTACGGCCGATACCCTAACCAGGGAAGTAGTGCTTGAATTAACGAGGAAGCATTCCTATATAGGGCCGGCCTGGTATTCAAAAGAAGTTCAGGTTCCATCAAACTGGAAAGATAAGGATATAAGCCTTTATTTAGGGCGGGTAATATGGCATACACAGGTTTGGGTTGATGGGCGCGCAGCCGGTTCGGCAGAAAGTTTAAGCGTACCTCAACGCTTTGATCTCAGTACCTTCCTTACACCAGGAAAACATCTGATTGTTATGCGTATTGACAATTCCAAACAATATGACATCAGCCATAAAAATTACGCGCATGCCTATACCGACGGCACACAAATTATCTGGAACGGTGTAATAGGAAAGATTGACCTGGTTTCGCATAACAGGGTGAAAATTAATGGTATAGAAACCTATCCGGATGTTAAAAATTCATCTGTCACGCTATCTGTTGATTTACAGAATGATCTAAACAATCCGATTCATAAAACTTTAAGGCTGCGGGTATTCGAAAAGGATAAAAAACAGGTTTATGATCAGAAAATTGCTTTAAATATTCCTCCGGGACAATATAAAAGGGATATAAAAATAAACCTGGGCAAAGCAGCTTTGTTATGGGATGAGTTTAATCCCAATTTATATAAAGTTACTGCAGAAATACTTGATGAACGATCTGGTTTACAGGATAAGTTAGCCACAACCTTCGGTATGCGTGAAATTACACATGATAATAACATATTACGTGTAAACGGCCGGCAGATCTATTTAAGAGGAACGCTTGAATGCGATATTTTCCCATTGACCGGGCACCCCCCAATGGATAAAAGCGGCTGGCTAAAGGTGTTCAACACAGCAAAAGAATATGGCCTTAACCATATTCGTTTCCATTCCTGGTGCCCTCCTGACCCCGCATTTGAAGTTGCCGATTCTTTAGGCTTTTATTTACAGATAGAGCTGCCTTTATGGAGTTTAAAAGTGGGTAGTGACACCTCAACATGCAAGTTTATAGAAGATGAGGCCCTGCGTATCAGTAAGGAATATGGCAACCATCCTTCATTCTGTTTATGGTCAATGGGAAATGAACTTGAAGGGGATTTTAATTGGCTGACAAAGTTAATGCTGAATTTAAAAGCCAAAGACAAACGGCATTTATATACTACTACTACCATGTCCTTTCAAAAGGGCCACGGTGCCTGGCCAGAAACTGATGATGATTTTTTTATCACCCAGCGTACTAAAAAGGGATGGGTAAGAGGACAAGGAATATTTAATACTTATCCGCCAGAATTTTCTACGGATTATACCAACGCCCTTGCCGGAATGCCGGTGCCGATGATCACACACGAGATGGGCCAGTATTCGGTTTATCCCAATATGGACGAGATCAAAAAATATACAGGCGTACTTGATCCGCTTAATTTTAAAGCTATACGGCATGATCTTCAGAATAAAGGCATGCTTAATTTGGCCCGAGATTTTATGTTGGCCAGTGGTAAGTTTTCAGCTAATTTATACAAGGAAGAAATAGAGCGCAATCTTAAAACCAGGGGAATGAGTGGTTTTCAATTACTGGATCTGCATGATTTTCCCGGACAAGGAACTGCACTGGTAGGTATCCTGGATGCATTTTGGGATAGCAAAGGTTTGATCACTCCGCAAGAACAGCGTATGTATTGCGCCCCGGTAGTGCCTTTAATCCGCTTTCCGAAGGCTGTTTATACAAGTGCAGAACAATTTGAGGCCCTGGCCGAAGTAGCCAATTTTAGCAAAGGTAATCTAAAACATATTACCCCTGTTTGGAACGTTAAGGACGGACAAGGCAAAGTACTGTTCAATGGCGTTTTAAATAGTAAGGACATACCTGTTGGTAATGGTATAGCGTTAGGTAAATTTGGTTTCAATCTTAAAAATATATTAAAGGCGCAGCAGTTAACTATACTGCTGGAACTCAAGGGCACTACATATAAAAACAGCTGGAATATCTGGGTGTATCCTGAAAAAGTAGAAACAGGAATCAAAGGGATAATACGCACCAGTTCGCTTAAAAATGCATTGGTATATTTAAACCAGGGCAAAACCGTATTGCTGAACCCTGATACGGCAAGCATTATAGGTGTAACAGGGCGTTTCGCGCCTGTATTTTGGAGTCCGGTACATTTTCCAAATCAGCCGGGAACAATGGGAATATTGTGTGATCCGAAACAACCTGCTTTATCAAATTTTCCTACTGATTTTTATAGTAACTGGCAATGGTGGGATTTAATTGCGTCATCAAAAACAATGGTGATTGATTCCCTCCCGGCCCTGAAACCTATTGTAAGGGTGATCGATAATTTTTATAAAAACAGGAAAATGGCAAATGTACTGGAAGCCCGCGTAGGCCCAGGCAAACTGATCATAGTGTCAATGGACATTTCACATAATTTAGATAAAAGGCCTGCAGCCAGGCAGCTTCGTTACAGTTTGGAGCAATATATGAGCAGCGGTAATTTTAATCCTGTTGTTGAATTAAATGCCGGGCAGTTGATGTATCTGGTAAATGAAAAATAAGATTATTTTATTGAAGATGTAACGAATCAATGGCTTTAAAGAGAAATAAATAGCGTTAATGTTTGGGTCAGCGCAAAACTATTTCACTTCATTTTGATTACAATTTTCCCCTTGGCCCTGCCACTTTCAACATAGGTTATCGCGTCTTTGATAGATTCGAACGGGAAAACTTTGTCGATAACGGGTTTTATAATGCCGGAACTTATAAGCGAGGTAATTTCCTTTAACTGCTCTCCGCTGGCCTTCATAAATAAAAATGAGAAGCCCACCTTAAGCCGTTTTGCTTGCTTCCTTACTCCCCGGCTCAAAAAGTGAATAATTAATTTTATGAACCAGGGAGATTTGATTTCTTCAGCAAAAGCCGGATCAGGAGGACCGGAGATTGAGATGAGCTGTCCACCAGGCTTTAATACCCGCAGTGATTTTTCGAGTGTTTTTCCATCCTGGCTATTTAAAACCAGGTCGTAATCATGCAGCACTTTCTCAAAGTCATCTTTCTTGTAGTCAATCACAACATCTGCACCAAGGCTTTTTACCAATTCCATGTTGCCCGCACTTGTGGTAGTGGCTACGGTAGCCCCCAGATGCTTTGCCAGTTGTATAGCAAATGTTCCCACACCACCGGAACCAGCCTGAATGAAAACTTTCTGCCCTTTCTTCAGTTTTCCTATTTCGACCAGTGCTTGCCAGACGGTTAAGCCAACAAGTGGAACGGATGCCGCTTCTTCCATGGTTAAGTTCTTTGGCTTAATCGCAATATCTGCTTCCCTGATCGCAATAAATTCGGCAAACGTACCGATGTGATGATCTGCTGGTCGCGCATAAACCTCGTCACCAACTTTAAATCGCTGCACCCTTGCCCCCACCTTAGTTATAATGCCCGCCACATCATGACCTAATATAAACGGCGTTTTATAAGGTAAAAAAAGTTTAAACTCTCCGTCTCTGATCTTTGAATCCAATAGGTTTACAGCAGCAGCATGTACTTCTACCAATACTTCATCAGGCTGAAGCTCCGGAAGGGGCATTTGCCCAATTCGCCCGCCGTCTTTACTTTTATATTTATCTATGATGAATGCTTTCATTTTTTCGTTTTAATGTGTGATTCTTTATTAACACTATTTTGAATTGTTAACCGATCTGAGAATGGATTTCTCGAAAACCTTATAGGCGAAATGTTGAAGCAGGAGCACGATTGATGATCCTTTTCCGACAGGGTAACCAAACTTTGGATTTTTTTCTTTTACTGCTTGCAGCAAAGCAGCAACAACCGGCGCTGGCTCGGGGGCCTTATCAAATGCACTTTTGGTATATGCGGTTACCTTTTGCCTGAACGCGTCATAATCTGTGATACTTCCAGCTGCAATAGTTCCACTCTCGCCGATATTGGTTTTAAAACTCATCGGCTCAAGCATAACCACCTTGATGTTAAACTGGTTCAATTCAAACCGAAGTGATTTAAAGTAACCCTCAAGGGCATGTTTGGAAGCCGCGTAATAGGCTACATTTGGAAGGCCCACCAAACCCAGCAGGGAACCAATTGTTATTATTTTCCCATGTTTTTGCTTCCTGAAATAGGGTAGCAATTCGTTAGTTAATTTAATGGTACCCCAAAAGTTAGTTTCAAACTGCTGTTTACCTAAGTCAATCGGGGTCTCTTCGGCAAGTCCGTTTACTAAGTAACCTGCATTATTGATCAGCACATCCAATTGGCTGATATGACTGAATAGCTGTTTGCCAAAGGATGCTATGGACCGGTCGTCATTCAGATCCAATGGCAGTAGCTTGAAGGGTAATTTAACCTGGTATTTTTCCGGACTACGGCTTGTGCCGATTACCTTGTAGCCATTTTCGTGTAGCTTGCTGGCGACAAGCAGACCGATGCCAGACGAGGCACCTGTGATCAATACTGTTTTTCCATTCATTTTGGTGGTTTTATTTTAGACTTTTTAGTATATTTTGTTACGATTTTTTATTTTTTTTCTTCCTCAATTGGGAGTTGTTTCCGCTTGCTTTAGGACATTTGTTAAAAAAGACTTTTTAGTATATTTTATATTAAAAAATTATATTACGTAGCTCTCCAATTCAGCCTTCAGGCTTTTGAGCAAACCCTGCATCGGTTTTGCTGTATTCATCGCTCTACACATCACAACAGCACCTTCAACAGCAGCCACTGCCTTGAACGCGTAAAGAGGCGCATCCAACTTGTCGGAAAACTCGCCGTTAACTATTCCCTGATTTAAAATATTGACAAACATTTCCTGTCCATGCCGGATTATACCGCCTATTTTTTCCTTAATGGCCGGGAAATTATCATCAGATTCTACAGCGATATTAAATACCGGGCATCCACCTTTAAGGTAAGTATTTATAGGATCTTTATAAAAATCGAGGAAGGCAAATACCTTAGCCTTAGCTGTTTTAGCCTGATTGATGGTCAGTGACATTTTTTCACCATTAGTATTCAGCATATAGTCAACTACCTGCAAGGCCAGGTCTTCCTTACTTTCAAAATGACCGTAAAGGCATCCCTTAGTCAGTTTAGCAGCAGCAAGCACATCGTCTATATTCGCGCCGGATATCCCTTTCTGATTAAAAATGGGGGCCGCCGTTTCCAGGATAAACTGTTTTGTTCGTTCCGCTTTAGTAAGCATGGTTATATGATTTTGGAAACAAAAATATACTAAAAAGTTTATTTTATTACTGTGATTTTAAATTTAAATTGTTTATGACTCAAATATGATATTTATTGAATGGAAAGTTTAACAATTTACCTGAAACCAGTACCAACGATCGTAATACTCAGGAAAATGATACGCTTAAAAAACAAAAACCGCCTTAGTTGATGCAAAGACGGTTTTCTAAATTTTGTGACCTGGGAGAGGCTCGAACTCTCGACCCACTGATTAAGAGTCAGTTGCTCTACCAACTGAGCTACCAAGTCGTTTCCCTATAATAACGGGATGGCAAATATACAGGAAAAATTGAAATCCGCTAATGCCATTACCGGCATTAGTTAGGCATACATTTCGGCGCGCTGTTTTTCTACAGCGTCGCTGGCAATGTATTCGTCGTAAGTCATTAATTTATCTATTATCCCGGTTGGTGTTAATTCAATAATGCGATTAGCCACGGTTGATGTTAACTCATGATCTCGCGAAGTAAACAGCATGGTACCCCTAAAATCCTTCATGCCATTGTTCAGCGCGGTGATGGATTCCAGATCGAGGTGGTTGGTTGGTTCATCAAATAACAGCACGTTGGCCTGCTGTAACATCATACGGCTGAACATACAACGCATTTTCTCGCCGCCGGATAATACATTGCTTTTCTTAAGCACTTCCTCGCCCGAGAAAAGCATACGCCCCAAAAAGCCACGGATAAACTGATCGTCCTTCTCCCCTGTTGAATATTCGCGCAGCCAGTCTATCAGGTTTTCATCCTTACCCTTAAAATATTCGGAGTTGTCCATAGGGATATCGGCAATATTAATAGTAACGCCCCATTTAAATTCGCCTTTAAAATCCTTGTCGCGCCCGGTAAGTATCTCATAAAAGGCGGTGGTGGCCAGGCTGTTTTGCGATAGGACCGCAATCTTATCACCTTTATTTACGGTAAAATTTATGTCACCAAACAACACTTCCCCGCCCAATTTTTTACTTAGTTTTTCGACCTGCAATATCTGGTCGCCGGCTTCGCGGCCCTGGTTGTTAAATATAATTCCCGGGTACTTACGGTTAGATGGTTTGATCTCATCAAGGTTGATCTTATCCAGCGCCTTTTTACGGCTGGTAGCTTGTTTCGATTTAGATGCGTTGGCACTAAACCTGCGGATAAAATCCTGCAGCTCCTTCACGCGGTCTTCCATCTTTTTATTTTGGTCGGCACGCTGTTTTAAAGCCAGCTGACTTGATTCGTACCAGAACGAATAGTTACCGGTATAAATGGTCATTTTAGAGAAATCAATATCTACTACGTGGGTACACACGGTATCCAGAAAGTGCCTGTCGTGCGATACTACCAGTACAATCGCTTCATAGCTTGCTAAAAAGTCTTCCAGCCAGCTAATGGTGTGGATATCCAAATCGTTGGTAGGCTCATCCAGCAGTAATATATCGGGGTTACCAAACAGGGCCTGTGCTAATAAAACACGTACCTTCTGGTTACCATCCAGTTCTTTAAGTAATTTATAGTGCAGGTCTTCTTTTATGCCAAGGTTACTTAATAAAGTAGCGGCATTACTTTCAGCATTCCAGCCATCCATTTCGGCAAACAGGTTTTCCAGTTCACCCGCACGTTCGCCGTCTGCATCGCTAAAATCTTCTTTTAAGTAAATAGCATCTTTTTCCTGGCGCACATCGTATAATTCCTTGTGGCCCATCATTACGGTTTCAATTACCGGAAACTCATCAAATGCATAGTGATTTTGGGTAAGGACGGCCATACGTTCGCCCGGCGTAAAAGATACCGAGCCGCTTGTCGGGTCAATTTCGCCTGAAAGTATTTTCATAAAGGTTGATTTCCCGGCACCGTTAGCACCAATTATCCCATAACAGTTTCCTTGCGTAAATTTTAAATTAACATCCTCAAATAAAGTACGCTTGCCATAGCGCAAGGAAAGATTAGATACCGTAATCATATATATACATTGAATTTTGCGCAAAAATAAGGTTATTCTCTTTTATTTCAGCTTAATTATTAAGCAATATTACATTCCCGCAAGGAAAAGGCATTTTCCACCTATTACAATACTATATTGTAAATATTTTCACAAAATTTTATCCATAATTAAAACAAAGAGTTATTTAATTACGTTATAAGGACATACATTTTACCAATGATAACATTGTAGTATTAAATGTTGCCTAACATTCAATATTGCATAACCTAAAATGACTATGACGGTTTTAATTATAAGTTTAATTTTGATCAACATTGTATTGGCTATCCGTAATGTTGAGAACAGGAATGTTTATTGATTTTTTTTGTTTTCGGTAAGCCACTAAAAAAGTATTTAAGTCAAATTGCCTTGTTTCTGGCAATTTGTACATTAAATTCCTGATGGCTATTAATAACATAAATCCGTGGAACACACTAAACCTGCGGATTTTTATTTACCCCAATTGGCCGGATCTTCGCGCCATTGTTTCAGCAACTCAACATTTTCAGGCAATATATACTGGCCTTCTTCGGCAAACTTTAATAACGCGTTATAGTTTGATAGGGTTACAAACCTGCATTTAGCTTTCTTAAAATTCTCTTCGGCAATATCAAAACCATACGTAAATATGGCAGCCATACCAGCTACGTCGTGCCCTGCTGCGCGCAATGCTTCTACAGCCTGCAAACTGCTTTTACCGGTTGAAATCAGGTCTTCAATTACTACAATCCGCTCACCGGTTTTAATTTCACCTTCAATCATACTTCCTGTGCCGTGCTCTTTAGGTTTCGAACGTACATAGGCAAATGGCAAACCCAACTCCTGCGCTACCAATGCGCCTTGAGGAATACCAGCTGTAGCCACCCCGGCAATACAACCAACTGAACCAAATTCATCCTGTATCAGCTGTGTTAATTGTTGGCGGATATAGGTACGGATGGCGGGATGAGAAAGTGTTACACGATTATCACAATAAATTGGCGACTTCCATCCCGATGCCCAGGTAAAAGGATTATTAGGTTGTAATTTTATTGCTTTAATTTGCAGCAGAAACTCGGCTACTTTTTGTTCAGTTTCAGTTTTATTAAACATGGCCCAAAAATACAGAATTTATATCAACGAAAAGGTTTTACTCATCACAACTGTACAACCCAAGCACCCCGAAAATTTCCAGCGGCTTGACAATCAGTTTTTTGACTTAAAAACTATTTATGCACAAGTTGTTAATCAGCATAAAAATAAACGCTTTTATATTTTGTGTAATAACGCGAAGGCCTTTTTAAAGAAGATAAAAAAATCGGTAATGTTAATTGAAGCTGCGGGAGGTTTGGTAAAAAATCCCGAAGGTGATTACCTGTTTATTTACCGTAACGACAAATGGGACATCCCGAAAGGCAAACTGGAAAAAGGTGAAAAGAAGAAAGAAGGCGCCGTGCGCGAGGTTGAGGAGGAATGCGGGATAAAGGTTAGCAAGGCCGGCAAAAAAATTATTAATACCTATCACACTTACATATACAAAGGCGAGGTTGTACTAAAAAAAACCTACTGGTACAGCATGAAATATAAAGGCAGCGAACGCTTAAAGCCACAAATTGAAGAAGGGATTACGGAAGTACGCTGGTTTAACAAAGGGCATATGGAAGATATTAAGAACAATACCTTCCCATCTATTATGGATGTGCTGGAAAAAGTAGGCTTGCTTAAAGGTACGCCAACGCTTCTTTAGGGATAAACTGGCTTACATCGCCATTGTGCTTCATAATCTCGCGCACAATTGTTGAACTGATAGATGAATAGCCTGGCTTGCTTACAATAAATATACTTTCAATATCGGGCGCCAGCGCATGGTTCATTTGCGCTATAGCTTTTTCATATTCAAAATCGGATACCGTACGGATGCCCCTGATCATGTATTTGGCGTTGATGCTTTTACAAAAATCTACCGTAAGCCCTTCATAAGCTATTACATGTATACGCGGTTCTGTTTCAAACACCGCCCGCAGCATTTGCTCGCGCTTTTCTATACTTAAAAAGCCAGGTTTGGTACTATTGGCGCCAATGCCTATGTAAACTTTATCGAACAGGTTGACCGAGCGTTTTACAATATCGACATGGGCCTTGGTAACGGGATCGAACGAGCCTGGGAAAAGCGCTATTTTCATGGATGCTGGCTTTTAAGTTGTATCACAAATCTATAAATCATTCCCGTTAATTTCATTTCTGAAAAACGAAAAAGACGAATGCCCGTATTTACGCTGTTCGCTAAAGGCGGGATGGTTGCTCAGGTTTTGCATGGATTGATGCTCGATGATCAAAATACCATCAGCAGATAATAAGTTTTTGCTGAATACCAGCTTAGCTATCTCGGGAATCCGGCTCAGGTCGTAGGGTGGGTCGGCAAATATCAAATCGTAGGGTTCGGTCTCCAGTTCCAGGAATTTGAAAACATCTGCATTGTAGGTTTTTATCTGTTCAAGACCGTGCTGGCGTGCCATATCTTTCAGAAAATGCACACAGCGGACGCTTTTATCAACCGAAATAACTTCCGATGCATCGCGCGATGCAAACTCCAGCGATAGGTTTCCCGTACCGCTAAACAAATCGAGCACACGCAGGCCTTCTATATCAATTTGATTTTGCAGGATATTGAAAAGGGCTTCCTTAGCCAAATCGGTTGTGGGGCGCACGGGTAAACCTTTGGGTGGGTTAAGCCGCAATCCTTTTAACCGTCCGCCAATAATCCGCATCAGGCAAGCGCGGCTAATGACAGTACCTGATGAGACGGCACTCCCATTGGTACATCCGTCACTTTCAGGTCGCTATACTTAACTATCCTGAAAAACTCGTTCAGTTTCTGAAAATCACTGGCCGAGAAATTACCGCTTACAATAAGTGAGGCATAATCAGGCTCAATAGCTAATTGGTTGGCTACAAAAAGGGCGTAGTAAAGTATATCGTTCACATCGCTTATTTTAAAGCTGTTGAAAAAACGGACTTTCCCCTCGCTAAAATTGGCCATAGTAACCTGGTCGCAGCATACGTCGATAAAAATGGAAGTGTTAGCGGGGTCGTTTTTAGCAATAATCCCTAACCAGCCCCGGTAAGCCGGTACGGTATTTTGCAGGTTAAACCTTACAGCCAAAGCGTCGGACACGCTATGGTCTAACTTGTAAATGATCTGATTCTCATTATCCAGCTTAGCAGCGAATACCCTATCCTCGGCTTTTACATCCAGGTAACGGGCATATGCAGGGGTGGTTTCATCACTAACTAATTCAGACGGCACCAAGGTTAATGCATCGGGTATTAAACCTACTACCACCTTATTAAATGGGGCGGTTAAAATATCGCCCAGGGCTTCATCTTCGGCCAAATCTGTCAGGCTGCATTTATCTTTCCAGGCCAATACCCGGCCTTCTTCGGCAATCAGCAATGAAAATTCTGTTTTACCGGCTTTTATGTAAAGCACGGAATCATGGGCTTTGGCAAGGCTAAAGCTATCGTTACGATAAGTAAAAGAGTATTCGCTCATATACGGTTACAACAAAAGTAATATTTTTCTATTACCTAATTCATTTACTTATCACCATTTTTGTTGCGTGCAGCAGCAAGATCATATCCACAAGGCATTTCCCTTTGAGCCCAATGCTCAGCAGGCCGAGTTATTTGGTTTGCTGCATCAGTTTTTAATAGCCGATGACGGCGACGAATGCTTTATCCTGCGCGGTTACGCCGGTACAGGTAAAACCACCATAATTGGCGCGCTGGTTAAAGCATTGAAATACTACAACTTTAAATATGTGCTGCTGGCCCCTACCGGCCGCGCGGCCAAGGTAATGACCAGTTACTCTGGCCGTAAAGCGTTTACCATTCATAAACGTATTTATCGCAAAAAATCGGCGTTGAATGTAGATGAGTCCTTTATGCTGGGCGATAACATGGCCTCGCAAACGCTGTTTATTGTTGATGAAGCCTCGATGATATCCGATGAGATCAGCGGCAACAACCGGGAGACGCTATTGCAGGACCTGATCAACTACGTATACAACACCAACAACTGTAAACTGATGCTGGTAGGCGATACTGCCCAGTTGCCTCCCGTAGGCTCTGAATACAGCCCTGCACTGGATGCCAGGCTGATGAAAGACCAGTTTGGGTTAACCATTTTCAGCTATGAATTAACAGAAGTTCTGCGCCAGCAAAAAGATTCGGGCATTTTATTGAATGTAACCGGTATACGCGAGATCATCCGTAAAGGAAAAGAAAACATGCCTAACATTGTTACCAAAGGTTACAAGGATGTTTTCCGTATGACGAGCGAGAAACTGGAGGAAGGCCTGAATTACGCCTACAATAAGTATAGCGATGAAAGCACGCTGGTTATCTGCCGCAGCAATAAGAACGCGAACCTGTATAACCGGCAAATTCGCGGGCGCATTTTGTTTCGCGATGAGGAACTGACCGGGGGCGACCAGGTGATGATTGTAAAGAACAATTATTTTTGGCTGCAGGCGAACGAGGAGGGCAGCACCGGTTTTGTTGCCAATGGCGATATTGGCCGGATACGCAAAGTGCGCCGTTTTGAAGAGATGTACGGTATGCGCTTTGCCGATGTACAACTGGAACTTACCGATTATACCGAAGATACCACTATTAACTGCAAAGTACTGATGGATACGCTGTATTCCGAGTCGCCAGCGTTGCAACCTATAGATCAGAAGCGGTTTTACCTGGAGGTGATGAAGGATTATGAGCATATCCCCAGCCGTAAATTACAGCACGAAGAACTAAAACAAAACCCTTATTATAACGCATTGCAGATCAAGTTTGCCTATGCCATTACCTGCCACAAAGCCCAGGGCGGCCAGTGGGATGCTGTATTTGTTGACCAGGGTTACCTGACCGACGAAATGGTAAACACCGACTTTTTACGCTGGTTCTATACTGCCTGTACCCGTGCCACAAAAGAGCTTTACCTGGTAAACTTCAGCGATAAGTTTTATCAGACCAAATTAGATGAGGAGTAAACGCATATTCAACGTGAACAGTCATTTGTGATTTGAATATGCATTGAAACAAAAAAAGCGTTCGTTATAAAAACGAACGCTTTCTGGGGCCCGAAAATCCGGGGAGGCATTTCGGGGTGTGCCTTGTTTATTCTGCCCTATAGTATTCAAACTCCTCGTGGCAATCATGGCAATAAGCCTTGCCAACAGGATCGCTATAACTTTTATAAGCCCTTATAGCACCAACCGTAAACAAAGGCAGTGCGAATAGATAATAGCCCACTGCGGTAAACAGTGCTGGTACAAAAAAACCGATACCCACCACGGCTATAGCAAGCCCAATAATAATCTGCGTAGTTTTACTAATGGTTTTTATGCGATGACCCTGGCAATGCGGGCAGTGTACGTGCGTTTTCATAGATAGTGTTTTTAATAAAAATGCAAATACTATACCGTACTGGTTACCAATATTGTTAAAACACCATCGTAACAATGCCTACACTTAAATTTAGATTGTATTTACCTATATTTCTTCTAAATTTGGGCTTCCCCGGCTTATATTATCAATGAAACACATCCAAAAGTTATTTCCTGCTATTACCCTGCTCGCGTTCGGTACCGCCTGCCACCGTATTAATCACAGTACAACTGTCACCGATAACGAACAGGCGAAATACCACAACGCTTATGACGATAGCACGCTTAACCGCACCCTCTTACCCGTACTGATGCCTTATAATCGTATTATTAGTCCGGCAGGGACGGTGCTGCGCTATGGCGACAACGCGTCGGAGAACCACAGCCTAGATGTTAAACTGATACCCGGCACCGATTGGGTTGCGGTTGAAGACAGGTATGGCTTGGCCGTTATTGATATTAATAAACAAACCATTATCGACCGCTGGGAATACAACTCGGACACGAAATATCGCGGCACGCTAAGCACCTATTCGGGCGTGGAGGTTTATAAAACCCCCGATGGCACTTTTAAAATATTATGGAGCGCGGCAAATCCCGGCAGCAAACAATCGTACGTAATGGAATTAAGCTGGGACGGCAACAAACTAACCCCCGGCCGCAGTTTTGTCCTTAAACCGGAAGGCGCTTCTCCTCTTGCCCTGCCCAATGAATTGTTAATAGATAACCAGCAAGGCGCCAATTACCTATACGTAGTACTGAACGGCAACAACCAATTGTTAAAAATTGATTGGGATAAACAAACCATTATATGGAAAAAGCCTACCGGCGTTGCCCCCTATGGCATTACTATGGCCAACCATAACCTGTATGTAAGTAACTGGGGCGGCCCCATCCCAACCGATACAGCAGGTAAGGAAACAGCAGGTGTGCCTTATGGTAATGCTTATATCAACCCTAAAACCGGGGGCGTAAACCGCGGTACGGTGTCCATTTTTAATAGCGAAACCGGCGCATTGGTTAAGGAAATTGAAACCGGGCTGCATCCCAGCGATCTGGTAACCAGTCCCGATAAAAAGTATGTATATGTGGCTAACGGCAACAGTGATAATATTTCGGTGATTGATGCAGCGAGCAACACTATAACTGCTGTGCTTGATGCGCGCTTAAACCCTGGCGACAAAGGCTTTATCGGCGATACGCCCAATGCCCTGGCTATCAGTGCCGACGGAAAGACACTTTATGTAGCCAATGGATTGGATAATGCCGTGGCTGTTATCGATATCGGCAATAAAAAAACCAAAGGCTTCATCCCTACCGAGGCTTACCCCGGCGGCTTGGCTATTAAAGATAACACCCTGCTGGTTACCAACCTGGAGGGCGAAGGCTCGCGGGTGGATGTTAAAGATATAAAACGCCGCCCCGGCGATGTACCCGTTACTGCTACCGGCAGCGCGTTTAACAGCCATCATCAACTGGCTACTGTTTCATTCATTAAAATGCCTGATGATGCCCAACTGGCCGCTTACACTGAAAATGTGAACCAATTGAACCTGATATATCGTACCCAACTGGCGCATTTGCTGCCGCGAAAAGATAAAGCGCCGGTGCCTGTGCCCGAGCGTATTGGCGAACCTTCGGTTTTTGAGCATGTGATATATATTATTAAAGAGAACCGTACTTACGACCAGGTACTGGGCGATATGAAGGAAGGCAACGGACGGGCCGACCTGTGCATATTTGGCAACGAGGTAACCCCCAACGAACATCAGCTGGCACGCGATTTTTTATTGATGGATAATTATTACGCCTCGGGCAAGTCATCAGCCGAGGGGCATCAATGGACAGACGCCGCTATGCCCAGCGATTATGTGGAACGTAATGTACGCGCCTGGTTCCGCAGTTACCCCCACGTGCAAACCGACGCGATGGTGTACAACAAAAATGGCTTTATCTGGAACAATGCCGCTGACCATGGTAAAAACGTACGCATTTATGGCGAAGCTTGTTTACCCCACTTTAAAAAAGGCACAACCTGGTCGGACGTTTATGCCGGTTATCAGGCGGGTAAACCTTTCCAGTTTACTAATACTACCACTATTTCTCGCGTGCGACCATTGTTGTCGCCAATTTACCCGGGGTTCGATGGCTTTGAAATTAATGACCAGGTGCGCGCCAGCGCCTTTTTAAAAGAATTTAAAGACTATGAAAACCAACCCGGTGATAAACTGCCGCAACTGATGATCATGGCGCTACCGTCAGACCATACCGGGGGTACCCGCGTTGGGTTACCTACGCCACGCGCTATGGTGGCCGATAACGATTTGGCCTTGGGCCGTATTGTGGAAACTGTCAGTAAAAGCCGGTTCTGGAAAAACACGGTGATATTTGTTACCGAGGACGACTCGCAAGCTGGCTGGGACCATGTTTCGGCCTATCGCACTACAGGTTTTGTGATCAGCGCCTACAGCCGGTTAAAGCAAACAGTGCATACCAATTATAACCAAACCTGTGTTGTGCGCACTATTGAGCAGATATTGGGCATACCACCCATGAACGTGGTTGATGCTACTGCCCTGCCCATGTTTAAATGTTTTACCGGCAGGCCTGATATGGCTTTTACTTACCAGCATCAGCCTAACCGCATTCCGCTTAACGAAATGAACCAGAAGCTATCGGCACTGAAAGGGAAAGACCTTTATTATGCCCGCCAATCCATGCGCCCCGAGTTTAACCATATAGATGGCGGCAACGATGACCTGCTAAATAAAATCATCTGGAACTCGGTAAAAAAGAACAAACCCTACCCGCAAAAATTAGCTGGTACTGATGTGGATGATGATGACTAATATCAGGAACCCAAGCTTATGCTCACACAATACTAACAACGTCCTTGTGAGGAACGAAGCAATCTCCAAACTATGCAAATCGCTCTGCTAATCGGGAGATTGCTTCGTTCCTCGCAAGGACGAAATGAAAAATATGTTGTCTAATAAGCGCTCCCGCAATCCGCATATCAAAGTGTAACAGCGTATCTCCCTCACCCTGCCAAAACCTTAATCCACTAATCACCAATCAAGTGAATAGCTAATCGTTATTTCTTTTAACTATCAACAGTTTTTTCAGGAATATAACTATTTTTACAGTAATCAAACGCTTACACAATGTCAAACCCACTTATCAACCCTACCAAGGTAATTATACCGGTAGATGCAGCAATTGCCAAAACCACTCACTGGCGCAATTTCATGGCCGAGAATTTCCCTGAAACTGACGTTAAAGCACTGCCAAAAGCAGTTTACATTTCTAAATCGGACATTCAGGATATGGCCCGTTATTGCGAAGCCGATGATTCCATTTTGGGTGTCCGCGCGTATTTTACGCTGGAAAACGAGTTTAAGGAAGGTGAAAAGAACGAGGTAAAATTTATCATGGTATTGGTAAAAGATACCCCCGGCTATTATAACGGCCAGGACCTGTTGTATATCCCACCTGGCCTGGGTATGGAAGCCCTTTCGCCTGATGGTGGTGAGCTGGACGACTCGAACGTATACGACTTTACCCGTCCGTGCCCTGATTGCTGCGACCTGACAAGCCCGTTATTTAACGGAGGCGATGGCGCAAAGAAAAGATAAACTTAGCCATGTCATTATCCAACCTTTATCAGAGCATTATAGTGCCTGCAAGCACCTTGCTGCCTATTATTGCTGGATTAATTTGGTATAAAAAATTAAGTAAGCCGCTGCATACCCTGGTGGCTTACTTAATTATTGCATTGCTTATAAATATTGGCGGGATAATTATGGCACAGCTGCATAAAAATAACCTGCCGCTGCTGCATTTTTATACCATGTTTGAACTGCTGGCCGTAATGCTGTATTACAGGCATGCATTTAACACCAAACTGGCCAATAAATGGACAACTGTTATAATGATACTTTACCCGGTCTACTGTATCATTAACTTTACTTTTTTTCAAAGCATTTACCAGTTTAATACCTACACCCGCCCGCTGGAGGCTATTATAATTATTGTGTTTAGCGGTATTTACCTTAACAGTCAAAACACTTTTGAAAATAAGAAGATGATAAACAACGCCGGGCGCTGGGTAGCCAGCGGTTTCCTGTTGTATTTTTGCGGTTCGCTTTTCCAGTTTATCTTTTCAAATCTGATCAGTCACCATGCCAGTAAGCCCATAAAAATGCTGATCTGGAACCTGCACGATACCTTTGTGCTGATTATGTACATCTGTTTTTTCCTGGCCATAAAAAATGAACGAGGTAACAGATAATATTGACGTATTGGTGATTACGGCCATGATGTGCTCGTTCACCATCGTTATCTGTTTTTTAATTGTTATTTATCGCAAACAACTGGACGTTTTTCATCATAAAAGCGCCAATCAGGCCAAAAGTATTTTCTTAGCTACCATGAGCCACGAAATACGCACCCCGATGAATGGCGTATTAGGTATGGCATCGTTACTACAGGAAACCGAACTTGATGCCGAACAACAGGAATATATCCACGCTATAGTACACAGCGGTGAGGCGCTGATGAACGTAATAAACGATATCCTTGATTTCTCGAAGATCGAATCGGGCAAAATGGATATCGATATGCACGAGTTTAATTTGCGCGACTGTGTGGAAAATGTGCTGGAACTATTTGCAGGTAAAGCGGCCCATTCCAACCTTGATGTAATGTGCCGGATAGATGGCCGGTTGCCCGAATATATAATAGGTGATGGCCTGCGCCTGCGCCAGGTGCTGATAAACCTGGTAGGTAATGCCACTAAGTTTACCCGTAAGGGCGAAGTGTTTGTTGATGTAACGTTAATAAACCAACTCAATCCACAGCAAATTAACGTAGGGTTTGAAGTCAGGGATACCGGCATTGGTATTCCCGAGAATAAGATAGGCAAGCTGTTTAAAGCCTTTTCGCAGGTGGATACGGCTACTACCCGCAATTATGGCGGCACCGGCTTAGGGCTAACTATTTCCGACCGCCTGGTGACTTTAATGGGTGGTAATATTTCGGTTAAAAGTAAACAAGGCATAGGCAGCACATTTACATTTAACATTAAGTGTGGCCTGATTAATGAACAAAGGCCCCGGGAAGAAATAGCCGGGCTTTCAGCTATTGAAGGAAAGAAAATATTGGTTGTGGATGATAATGCCACCAGCCGAGATTTGTTGCATCAACAATTGCAGCACTTTAAGCTTCAGCCGGTAACAGCGGCTTCGGGGGCCGAAGCTTTAGAGATTTTAAAAGATAGGCAATTTGACGCCATATTAACCGACCTGCGCATGCCTGATATGGACGGGGTGCAACTAGCCTCGATAATAAAGTTAGATTATCCGCAAATACCCGTTATTCTGTTAGGCATTATTGGCGACGACAGCAAAAAGAAGCACCCCGATCTGTTTGCAGCGGTACTGAACAAACCTATTAAACAGGCCCAGTTAGCAAAATCGTTATTACTGGTATTAGAACACGAAGAATCAGCCACCTTGCATAAGGCCGAGGGCTTATTAAGCAAAACATTTGCAAAAAAATACCCTTTGCACATTATAGTTGCCGAAGACAACGAAATGAACCAACTGTTTATATTAAAAGTTCTTGACCGTTTGGGCTACAAACCTGCGTTGGCAAAAACCGGTACCGAAATAATCGGTTTATTGGCGCGTAAGTATTACGATCTGATATTAATGGATCTTCATTTACCTGAAATGGATGGGCTTGAAGCCACCCGTTATATCCGCGCACACAACAACAAACAACCCCGTATTGTTGCTATGACCGCCAGTGCCATGTTGGAAGACCGAGAAGCCTGCCTTAAAGCGGGTATGGATGATTATTTAACCAAACCAATGAAATTGGAAGCACTGATGCTGGTGCTAAAAGAAGCTGTGGTGTAAAATTTAAATTATTATGCGCATATTTATATTTTTATGCGTATATTTAAAAATATGAAAGCAAGGTTAAATTTAACTATAGACGAAACTACCTTAGCGGTTATAAAATCGTATGCTGAAGTAAAAAAGGTTAGCATATCAGCTTTGGTAGAGGATTATTTCAAAAACATTTCTACACCCGCCAAACATAAAAATATTATTGATTTGGTTGAACAGTTAAAAGCACCAAATATTTCATCTGATAAGGACTTAAAAAAAGATTTTTACGAAGACCAGGCACAGAAATATGGTTTTTAAAATATTTTTAGATGCAAATATTTTGCTCGATTTCCTGTTAAAAAAAGCAAATTACAATAACGCCAAAAACGTAATCGATTTAGCTATTAAGGGAAAAGCTAAAGCCTTTATAACACCTTCCATTGTTCATATTGTAGGTTATTGGCTTTCAAAAAGTTATGGAACAAAAACTGCAAAAGAATTACTTTTAACGCTGTTGATAGACGTTAATGTCATTGAAATTGATCACGAGATAACGCTGCTTGCACTACATTCAAAAATAGATGACATAGAGGATGCGCTACAATACTACACTGCTTTACACCACCAATTGGATTTCTTCATTTCGGAAGATAAGGTTTTTCAAAAATTATCAATGCCTACACTTCCGGTTGTTTCAGCCGAATATTTTCTGCAATATATCAATTAGCATACCCCTTTCAATAAATCGCGATCCTCCCCCCTTCTCTCAAAAAAGTTACATCCTCTTTCGCCCTGAATCCCTAAATTAGGCTTCAACTAAAACTCATCAAGCTTAATTTATTAATCATGACCTTTAAAACCTTTTATACATTGTGCGCGGCAATTATGCTGGGCGCGGTTACATTAAAAGCACAAACCATCCCTACGCCAAAACAGCATTTTGGTTTTGATATTGGCGATGATTATCAGCTGGCGAATTATACCCAAACCGAAGCTTTCTTTAAAAAGCTGGGCACATCGCCAAGGGCAAAGTATGTTGATATGGGTTTAACCGAAGAAGGCCGTCACCAGTTAATGCTGATCGTTTCATCGCCGGAGAACATTAAGAAGCTGGATCTTTACAAAGATATTTCCCGCAAACTGGCACGCGCCGAAGGATTAACTGATGCCGAAGCGCATAAACTGGCCCAACAAGGCAAAGCTGTAGTATGGATAGATGGCGGCCTGCACGCCAGCGAGGTTGTAGGCGCGCATCAGCTGATACAAACCGCTTATGACTTTGTTACCCGCACTGATGAGGAAACCATGCGCATATTGGATAAAGATATCATTCTGTTTGTGCATGCCAACCCTGATGGGCAGGAACTGGTAAGCAACTGGTATATGAGCGAAAAAGACCTTAAAAAACGCAACACCAGCACGCCGCGCCTATGGGAAAAATACATTGGGCACGATAACAATCGCGACTTTTATATGATGAATATGAAGGAAACGCAAAACATTACCCGCCAGCAATACCTGGAATGGTTGCCGCAAATTGTATATAACCACCACCAAACCGGCCCTGCCGGTACCGTGCTTTCGGGCCCACCCTACCGCGACCCGTTCAACTATGTATTCGACCCGCTGATGGTGACCAGCCTGGACGCTGTTGGCGCGGCCATGGTGAGCCGACTGAATCAGGAAGGCAAACCCGGTTATACTGAACGCCAGGGATCGGAATACTCAACCTGGTGGAACGGCGGCTTACGCACGGCCACTTATTTTCATAATATGATAGGCTTGCTTACCGAAATTATTGGCAGCCCTACCCCATCACGCATACCGCTGGTGCCCGACCGTTTAATACCGAACGGTTCTACCCCTTATCCCGTTACCCCGCAGGAATGGCACTTTAAACAATCGATAGATTATTCGGTATCCTTAAACTACGCCGTACTGAATTACGCGGCACGCAACGCCGATGAAATGCTATTCAACGCTTACCGTATGGGTAAAAATTCGATAGAGCGCGGCAGTAAAGACTACTGGACCTTATCACCAAAACGTATTGAACAAATAAATGCGGCGGCAAAAGCTGGCGATACTTCAACTGCTGGTCGTGGCGGTCGTGGTGGCGCAGTTACGCTGGGTGGCGCAGTTGGTTTTGGCCGCGGCGGTGTGGCTATGAAATATTACGATACCGTACTGAAAAACCCTGCCCTGCGCGATCCTCGTGGCTATATCATTCCTGCGGATCAGCCTGATTTCGCTACAGCAGTGCGATTTATTAATACCTGTATCCGCAGTGGTTTGCTGGTACAAAAAGCTACGGCAGCATTTACCGTTGCAGGTAAAAATTATCCGGCAGGCTCGTATATCTTAAAAACTAACCAGGCTTTCCGTCCCGAAGTGTTAGATAGGTTTGAACCACAGGACCATCCGAACGATTTTCAATATCCCGGGGGGCCGCCAATCCGCCCGTATGATATGACCGGCTGGACATTATCTTACCAAATGGGTGTTAAATTCGACCGTATCCTTGATGATTTCAACGGCCCTTTCAAAGCTATCCCTTACGGAGAAATACAACCTATGCCGTCCGTAATCACACCCGCCATAGCAAAAGGTTACCTTATCAGCGCTAAAGCAAATAACTCGTTCATAGCCATGAATGACTTGCTGAAAGCGGGCGCCCAGGTTTACCGCGTAACCAATGGCGGTGACTTTTATGTCCCTTACACTGCAGCGGCAAAAACTGTATTAGATAAAGATGCTGCGCAATGGGGTGTAAAGGCAACTGCTTCGGCAAAACCAAAAACGTTAACAGCAGTCAAAGCATCGCGTATTGCACTTTGGGATAACTATGGTGGTTCAATGGCATCAGGCTGGACACGCTGGATGTTTGAGCAATACCACTTCCCTTTCACCGTAGTTTACCCGCAGGAATTTGATGCCGGCGATCTGAAAAGCAAGTACGATGTCATCGTATTTGTAGGTGGCGCCATTCCTGGCGCCGGTGGCCGGGGCGGGCGCGGCGGTGGCGGCTTTGCAGGTTTCGGTCAGGAAAATGTACCTGCCGAATTCAGCAAAATGACAGGACGTATCACTGCTGAAAAAACTATCCCGCAACTAAAAGCATTTTTAGAAGCCGGTGGCAGCATAGTAACCATAGGTAGCAGCGCCAACCTGGCTTACCAGCTTAACCTGCCGGTGAAAAACGCCCTGGTTGATGCCAGCGGACAGCCACTGACCGGCGATAAATTCTACGTTCCCGGTGCGGTATTACGTGTAGCGGTTGATAATGCTCAGCCCGCAACCTATGGCATGGAAACAGAAGCCGATGTCCTTTACGATAACAGCCCCGCCTTTAAGCTGGATGCCGATGCCGCCAGCAGGGGCATAAAACCGCTGATGTGGTTTGCAACCGATAAACCGCTGCGCAGTGGCTGGGCATTCGGTCAGAAATATCTGAAAGATGATGTGACCGCCTTCCAGGCCAGCATAGGCAAAGGTAACCTGTACGTATTCGGCCCCGAGATCAACTTCAGGGCGCAATCGCACGGTACGTTTAAATTGTTGTTTAACGAGTTGTATACGCCAGCTAAGTAAGCGACATGTCATTTCGAACGAACCGGGTTGACTGCGATTTGGGGTGAGGAGAAATCTTATACGAGTGATAAGCAAATAGTATAAGATTTCTCCTCGTACCTCGTTCGAAATGACATGGTATCATATTCAAAACTTAACACCAATTCACCCAAACACCATATCTGTAAAAGTGAATTTTTAAAGAATAAAATTTGGTTTGGATAAATTATTTACGAAAAAATAAAATTATCTATTGACAAATTAAATTCTAACCGTATATTTACATCGTAAACAATAACAATGAATTTAAACAACGCATACTATTTTGGTTTCTACTTTTACTTTAGCGGTAAGAGCCGGGACTGATATATGCGATAAACGACATAAAACACAATCAGAAAGTCCCGGCCCAACAGCCGGGACTTTCTGCATTTAGCACACATATGAAACCAAAAAAACCAAGAGTTGCCATACAGGGCATCCGCGCCTCCTTTCACGAGGAAGCCGCATTCCGCTACTTTGGTGAGGATATTACCACCATTGAGTGTAACTCTTTTAAACAAACGTTTGAGGCTTTAAAGAATGGCGAAGCCGACTACGTGGTAATGGCTATAGAGAACAGCATTGCCGGCAGCATATTGCCTAACTACTCGCTGCTGTTAAGTTACAGTTTCCCGGTGGTTGGTGAGGTTTATCTACCCATACAGCTGCATCTGATGGCTTTGCCTGGAGTAAAGTTTGAGCAGATAAAATATGTAACCTCGCACCCTATCGCTATCCGCCAGTGTGTTGATTTTTTTGATGAATACCCGCACCTTAAAATTGTGGAAAGCAACGATACCGCTGCCTGCGCCAAACGTATCCGCGATGAGCAGTTAAAAGATACTGTGGCCATTGCCAACACGCTGGCCGCCAAACTATACGAACTGGATGTATTGGAGCGCCGGATAGAATCGAACAAAAAGAATTTTACCCGTTTCCTGATCCTTACCACGCACGAGAACGCGAAGGTTAACCGCCCTGATAAGGCGTCACTTTGTTTCCAGGTAAGTAACGAAGTGGGCGCGCTGGCCAAAGTGCTGAATATTTTTGCCGAACAAGGTATTAACATGAGCAAGATCCAAAGCATGCCGGTACTGGGTAAACCCAATGAGTATAACTTTTATGTGGATGTGGAATGGGATGATAACAAGAAATACGATACCACCATTAAACAGATATTAAAGTATACGCACAACTTTAATATCCTGGGCGAATATAAAAGGCATATAGAGGAGAGCCTTAACGACCGCCCGGCTAAAAAAACAGAAAAAACCAAAAGAAAATATATCGAAATTAAAAAATTAAGTAATCCCCAATAAAATACCAACACGATGAAATTAGATTTGAACATACAGCCTCTAAACAACTGGATCACCTCGGGCAAGCAGCCGTTAGTTATTGCCGGCCCGTGCAGCGCAGAGACGGAAGACCAGTTGGTGGCTACCGCGCATTTATTAGCTAAAACCGGCAAAATTACCGCTCTGCGTGCCGGCATATGGAAACCACGTACCCGCCCGGGCGAGTTTGAAGGCATTGGCAGCGTTGGCCTGAAATGGTTAGACCGCGCCAAGCAGGAAACAGGCTTGCCAACCGCTATTGAAGTGGCTACCGGTAAACATGTTGAGGAAGCTTTAAACGCCGGTGTAGATATCCTTTGGGTGGGTGCACGCTCAACCGTTAACCCTTTTACTGTACAGGAAATTGCCGATGCCCTGAAAGGCGTTGACATCCCGGTAATGGTTAAAAACCCGGTAAACCCCGATCTGTCTTTATGGATAGGCGCTTTAGAGCGTATCAATAACGCAGGTATTACTAAACTGGCGGCTATTCATCGTGGTTTCTCATCATTCGAGAAATCGGCTTTCCGTAACGAACCAATGTGGGATTTGGCTATCAGCCTTAAAACACATGCGCCTGAGTTGCCTATTATTAACGATCCAAGCCATATTTGCGGTAACCGCGATCTGATCCCTTACATTGCACAAAAAGCGCTTGACCTGGATATGCAGGGCTTGATGATAGAATCGCACATAGACCCTTCTGTAGCCTGGACCGACGCTAAACAACAAGTTACCCCATCGGCCTTAGCTGAATTGATTGATCGTTTAACATTGCGCAAAGCTGATGTTAGCAGCAAAGAATTGAGCAACAAACTTGATGAATTGCGTGACCAGATTGACAAAATTGACGACCTGGTATTCCAGAAAATGGCAGAACGGATGAAGGTGGTTGAAAAAATAGGTAATTACAAAAAAGAAAATAACATTACCATTTTGCAGGTTAACCGCTGGGACGAGATACTGAACAAACGCACCGCTTATGCCCGCGCTTTGAACCTGAATACAGATTTTGCTGAAAAATTATTAGAGTTAATGCACGCTGAATCTATCCGCAAGCAAACCGAAATTATGAGCAAAAGTCAGGCTGAAGGACAAGCACAGGAAAAGTTAACGCACGCGTAATTACTGATGAAACCAAACATCATCATATCTAAACCATCGTGTGTAAGCAAGGGGACTATCCAGCTCACCGGTTCGAAAAGCGAATGCAACCGCGCATTGGTTATTGAGGCGTTAAGCAAAGGCAAGGTAAAGGTGGATAACGTTTCCGATGCTGCCGATGCGGTGTTGCTGGCGGGAATACTGCGAAAGCCGAAAGTCGAAAGTTCAAAGTCGGAAGTATTTAATGGCTTAGAACTTACGACTCAAGACTTAAGAGTTGTCAACATCGGTCCTGCTGGCACAGCCATGCGTTTCCTTACAGCATATTTTACTTTGCAGGATGAGGAAGTGATCCTTACCGGCAGCGAGCGAATGAAGCAACGCCCTATTGGCGTGTTGGTTGATGCGTTGCAAGTTTTGGGTGCCGATATTAGCTACGAAGAGAACGAAGGCTTCCCGCCGCTTAAAATAGCCGGAAATATACAGCAGAAAACCGGGCGTATCAGTATCAAAGGCAATATCAGCAGTCAGTATATTACCGCGCTGCTTTTAATTGCCCCTAACCTGCCCTTGGGACTGGAACTGGAAATTGAAGGCGACCTGACATCGCGCCCGTATGTGGAAATGACTTTGGCTATGCTTCAACAAGCGGGCATTCAGCACAATTGGGCGGATAACGTGATCAGCATCGCCAAACAGGATTTTAAGGAAACCAGCATTTGGGTTGAACCAGATTGGAGCGCAGCATCGTACTGGTATGCCATTGCAGCCCTGAGTGATGAAGCCGACATTTTTCTACCCGGCCTTACCAGCTATAGCCTGCAAGGCGATAGCGTGATCACCGAGATTATGGCCAATTTTGGCATCACCTCGCAATTTAAAGATGGCGGCGTGCATTTAACCAGGGAGCCCAAACCGATCGTCCGCAAAATATTCGACCTGAAATCATGTCCTGATCTGGCGCAGACCGTGATTGTGGTATGTGCGGCTTTAGGTCACGAAGCTACCTTTACCGGACTGGAAACCCTGAAGATAAAAGAAACCGACCGCATTGCCGCCCTGCAAAACGAACTGGCTAAAATTGGCGTAAAGCTGATTGAAAAAGGTCAGGTGTATAAATTGGATTGCAGCGAAAAACAAATCCCCCAACGGGTATTGTTTAACACTTACGAGGACCATCGCATGGCTATGGCCTTCGCGCCGCTGGCTATTATCATCCCCGAGGTGGAGTTTGAAGATGCCAACGTGGTTGAAAAATCGTACCCGGCTTTTTGGACGGATCTGGAAAAGGTGGGATTTGTGGGGAAGATGAAGGGCGAAAGGTAAAAGGCTACCACCAATCCGTCATGCTGAACTTGTTTCAGCATCCCATTTTGCAAGTACTTTTACTTAACTATGCATGTGGGATGCCGAAACAAGTTCGGCATGACGAGATAGATAAAACTTCGTCATTGCGAGCGATAGCGTGGCAATCTCGTAGCATGCATATCATCAGCTACGAGATTGCCACGTCGCTCCGCTCCTCGCAATGACATAAATAATGTATAACTTAGAACTTAACAATCGGTGAAATCAAACAACATCGGTGAAATCAATACTTAACAATGGCTGGCAATTCATTCGGGCAATTATTCAGGATAACAACATTTGGCGAATCGCATGGCGAGGCTATCGGGGTAATTATTGATGGCTGCCCCGCGCAACTGGACGTTGACCTGGAATACATACAGGGCGAACTGGATAAACGCAAACCTGGCCAGAGTAAAATTACTACCCAGCGCAAAGAAAGCGATACAGTAAAAATACTTTCGGGTGTGTTTGAAGGTAAAACTACGGGTACACCTATTGCCATGATCATCCCTAACGAGGATCAGCGGTCTAAAGATTACAGCCATAACACTAATGTATTCCGTCCATCGCATGCGGATTATACCTATCAAACCAAATACGGCATCCGTGACCATCGGGGTGGCGGACGATCATCGGCCCGGGAAACCGCGGCGCGTGTAGCGGCAGGAGCGCTGGCTAAACTGTTATTAAAAACCCAGGGCATTGAAATTGTAGCCCATGTGAGCAGTGTTGGTAAAATTGACGCACCAAACGTATTTATAGACGATGCTAACGACTTTATTGCCGAGCGCGAGAAGAACATTGTCCGCTGCGCCGACCCGGCTACAGCCGAAGAAATGATTGAATTTATTGATGGCGTACGCAAAGCCGGCGATACGGTTGGCGGCAAAGTAAGCTGTTATATAAAAAATTGCCCGGTAGGTTTAGGCGACCCGGTATTTGATAAGTTGCATGCAGATTTAGGCAAGGCTATGCTGAGCATCAACGCTGTACATGGTTTTGAATTTGGTTCGGGCTTTAGTGGCAGCGAAATGCTGGGGTCTGAACATAATGATATTTTCCTTTCCGGCGATGAAGGCATCCACACACTTACTAATTTTTCCGGTGGTATACAGGGCGGTATCAGTAATGGTATGCCTTTAGAATTCCGCGTGGCGTTTAAACCCGTGGCTACCATTATGCATAACCAGCAAACGGTAGACAGCGAAGGCAATGCGGCCGAAATATCCGGCAAAGGCCGCCATGACCCATGCGTTGTACCACGTGCTGTGCCTATCGTTGAAGCTATGGCTGCACTGGTATTGGCCGATCATTGGATGAGGAACAAGGTGGTGAAGTTGCAGTAATAATTCGGATTTCGATGTTCGATTTCGGAATTATGAATAAGTAAAATGGCTGCTTGTAATCAAGCAGCCATTTTACTTATTCACAGTTTGTCATTGCGAGGAGCGTAGCGACGTGGCAATCTCGTAGTATTGATTTGCAACCTACGGGATTGCCACGCTATCGCTCGCAATGACAGATCTTTCAAATCCGAAATTAAGCCGATATGGCATTAATAATATCGTACTGTGTAATGATCTCGATCTTCCCATTTTCATCTTCAACAAGTACGGCGATGTTATCTTTATTGATCATTGCTGAGATACGGTCGATAGAGGTGTTCAGATCGATAAATGGGAACGGATTTGATGAAATAACTCTGATGGGCTGAGATTTCAGCGAGGGGTTTTCCAGCAGGGCATCCAAAATAGCGCTTTCGGTTATTTTACCTACTATCATCCCTTTTTGAGTTACCGGTATCTGCGATATATTTAACGATTTGATAATATTGATAGCCTCCAATACGGTTTTCTCCATATCAATGGTTACAATCTCCTGGCTATCCTTTTTGGCTATAATATCCCGGGCTGTCAGTTTTTCATCTTTCAGGAAGCCACGGTCGCGCAACCAGTCGTCGTTATACATTTTGCCCAGGTAACGGGTGCCATGGTCGGGGAATATCACTACAACTACATCACCCTCCTTAAAACGGTCTTTCATTTGCAGCACGCCTGCAATTGCAGAACCTGTAGAGTTACCGGCAAAGATGCCCTCTTTGCGGGCAATTTCGCGGGTCATTAATGCTGCGTCTTTATCGGTTACTTTTTCAAAGTGGTCAATCAGGCTAAAGTCTACGTTTTGCGGCAGGAAATCCTCGCCTATGCCTTCAGTGATATACGGGTATATCTCGTTCTTATCAAACTCGCCGGTCTCCTTATACTTTTTGAACACCGAGCCGTAAGTATCAATACCTAACACCTGAATGTTTGGGTTTTGTTCTTTCAGATACCTTGCAGTGCCCGATATAGTCCCGCCCGTGCCTACGCCTACCACTAGGTGGGTAATTTTGCCTTCAGTCTGTTCCCAAATCTCGGGGCCAGTTTGCTCGTAATGCGCCTGCGAGTTAGAAAGGTTATCGTACTGGTTAGGCTTCCACGAATTTGGCACTTCGCGCTCTAAACGTGATGATACCGAGTAATATGAACGCGGGTCTTCCGGCTCAACGTTAGTTGGGCAAACAATTACCTCGGCGCCAAAGGCACGCAAGGCGTCAAACTTTTCCTTTGATTGCTTATCGGTACTGGTGAAAATACATTTATATCCTTTAATAACAGCCGCAATAGCCAAGCCCATACCGGTATTGCCCGATGTACCTTCAATAATAGTACCGCCTGGTTTTAGTTTGCCGCTTTTTTCGGCATCTTCAATCATTTTCAGCGCCATACGGTCTTTAATAGAGTTCCCGGGATTGGTAGTTTCTATTTTAGCCAGCACTGTTGCAGGGATATCTTTGGTGATCTTGTTCAGCTTCACCATTGGCGTATGGCCTATTGTTTCAAGGATATTATTGTACCACATTGTTATAAAATTAATGGATGACCATTTGTAATGATCATCCATCTGCGAAGGTCTAAATTTTATCTATTAATTTAGTAGATTATTTGTAAAAAACTATTCTACCATGATGTCATTTCGACCAGCGGGAGAAATCTTCTACATGAGGATATTTCGCCTTTAGAAGATTTCTCCTCGTTCCTCGTTCGAAATGACATATCTTTTCTATGTATTAAAACCTCAAGTGCTTAACGGTTAACCCATTATTTATCAGCTGTTTTAACGATTCGATGCCTATGCGTAAGTGGGTTTCTACATATTGTTCGGTAACTTTCGAATCGCTCTCGGCAGTTTTAACACCCTCTGGAATCATCGGCTGGTCGGAAACCAACAGCAGGGCGCCGGTTGGTATCTTATTGGCAAAGCCTGTAGTGAATATGGTGGCTGTTTCCATATCTACCGCCATGGCCCGCAGGGTTTTTAAGTATTTTTTGAAATCCTTATCATGTTCCCAAACACGGCGGTTAGTGGTATAACAAGTACCAGTCCAGTAATCGCGGCCAAAATCGCGCATGGTGGTTGAAATAGCTTTTTGCAGCGCAAACGCGGGCAATGCGGGCACTTCTGCCGGCATATAATCATTCGATGTACCTTCGCCCCTTATGGCCGCAATAGGCAGTATCAGGTCGCCTACATTGTTCTTTCTTTTCAATCCTCCGCATTTGCCTAAAAATATCACAGCTTTGGGATGTATGGCCGTCAGCAGGTCCATCACGGTTGCCGCAACCGAGCTGCCCATACCAAAGTTAATAATGGTAATGCCGTTGGCCGTTACGCTTTGCATTGGTTTATCTAAACCCATTATCGGGGCATTATCGTTCCACTCCGAAAACATGGTTAGGTACTTGGAAAAATTGGTGAGGATAATATAGCTCCCAAAATCATCCAGCGGCCGGCCGGTATAACGCGGCAGCCAATTGGCCACTATACTTTCCTTGGTTTTCAATCCCGATTTTACCGGCGATGTTACTTCCTTCACTTTCGGAAATTCGTTTTTAATTGCGTCTTTTTTTACGTCTTTTTCTTCGTTCATAATTTTTCTCTCCTAATCCTCCCGTTCAGAGGATTTAATTATTTATTTTTATTTATTATTATTCGTTTTGTTTAAAGCCGCCTATGGTAATTATTCAAACTATACTGTTTTTTATTGCTTTTTAGCCGACTTAAGTATGCCGCCGTACCAAAAGTCCGGATACAACAAACCCCGGCGTTTCACCAGGGTTTCTTATGCTTGCATAGCAAATGTACGATTTTTTACTGATATATTATATTAAGCTACCTTTAATTTTTTAATATCTGATTTTTCAAACTTGTCCAGCGCATAATCTAAGGTTACTACTAATCGCTTGATATCCTTTTTGCTTGGGAATTCGAACATGGCATCTATCATTATTGCTTCGCAGATTGAGCGCAGGCCACGGGCACCTAATTTAAACTCCATTGCTTTATCAACAATAAAATCAAGCACATCATCTTCAAATTCCAACTTAACACCCTCATATTCAAATAGTTTCTTGTACTGTTTCAATAACGAGTTTTTAGGCTCGGTAAGGATATTGTGCAGGGCTTCCCTATCTAAGGGGTTCAAATATGTCAGTACGGGCAAGCGGCCTATTAATTCGGGGATTAACCCAAATGATTTCAGATCCTGCGGAGTGATGTATTTGTACAGGTTTTTTATGTCAATATCGCCGCCTTCATCGCGTTTCATACGATAACCAACGGTTTGTGTACGCAAACGGCTGGCTATCTTCTTATCGATACCATCAAATGCGCCACCGCAAATAAACAGGATGTTACTGGTATTAACCGATATCATTTTCTGATCGGGGTGCTTACGTCCGCCTTGTGGTGGTACGTTTACCATCGTGCCTTCCAGTATTTTCAGTAAAGCCTGTTGCACACCTTCGCCCGATACGTCGCGAGTGATGCTGGCGTTATCGCTTTTACGGGCAATTTTATCAACTTCATCAATATAAACAATGCCTTTTTCGGCAGCGGTTACATCGTAATCGGCGCTTTGCAGTAAACGGGTTAATATACTTTCAACATCTTCGCCCACATAACCTGCTTCTGTAAGTACAGTAGCATCGCAAATGCAAAACGGAACGTTCAATATTTTAGCTATAGTTTTGGCAAGTAGGGTTTTACCTGTACCGGTTTCGCCCACCATTACAATGTTCGATTTTTCTATCTCTACATCGTCTTTTTCAACCCGCTGGTTCAAACGTTTGTAGTGATTATATACAGCTACAGAAAGGATTTTTTTTGCATCATCCTGGCCAATAACATATTGATCAAGATGCGATTTAATTTCGGCTGGTTTTAACATGGAAGGTGTGGAAGGCGAAGATTTCACCTTGCGTATCTTTAACTCTTCCGCCAAAATCTCGTTAGCCTGGTTAACGCATTTATCGCAGATATGCGCGTCTAACCCCGCTATCAGCATCAGGGAATCCTGTTTACCGGCACCGCAAAAAGAGCACCTGATTTCCTTGCTGTTCTTTGTCATCTTAAAATAGTGTTTAACAAATTTATATAAATGTTGATTAATATACAATAATAAAGAGCAAATGGTTTCATTTGCTCTTTATTACTTATATTATTTAATTATTTTTCGCTGCTCGAGCGTAAGATCTCATCAACCATACCAAATTCTTTTGCTTCTTCAGCAATCATCCAATGGTCACGGTCGGATGCATCCCAAACTTTCTCGTAAGGTGTTCCGCTATGTTTTGAAATGATCTCGTATAGCTCTTTTTTCAGTTTAGCGATCTCGCGCGCGGTGATCTCGATATCTGATGCCTGGCCCTGCGCACCACCCATCGGTTGGTGTATCATTACCCTTGAGTGTGGCAAAGCGGCGCGTTTACCATCGGCGCCGGCACATAATAATACCGCAGCCATTGAGGCAGCCATACCTGTACAAATAGTAGCTACATCATTTGATATAAACTGCATGGTATCGTAAATACCCAAACCTGCATAAACCGAACCTCCCGGCGAGTTGATATAGATCTGGATATCGCGTTTTGAATCGGTAGATTGAAGGAATAATAACTGCGCCTGTATAATGTTAGCGATATTCTCGTAGATAGCATCGCCTAAAAATATGATACGGTCGATCATTAAGCGCGAGAATACATCTATTGCCTGGTAAGGCATCGGGCGTTCCTCAATCACATAAGGCGTCATGCCGGTAATAATACCTTGTGGCATATTGCCCCTATCAAATGTTGATATAAATTTATCTACAGCAAGGCTGTTAATGCGGTGGTGCTTTACCGCGTATTTTCTGAATTCGTCTTTATTGATATTATCCATTTTGTGGTTTTTTTATGGGTTTTTAAGCCCGGTAAATATAGTTTTTAGTTGAATATGATATAACGCATAAGGTTTGCCTAAAGTAAAATTATTTGTACAAAAAAAGCAACCCGTTGAGAGTTGCTTTTTGGTGAATTTTAAGTTTGAAGTCTTTAGTCGAAAGTCTTCAGTCTCCTTATTACTTTCGTCTTTAAACTTTTGACTTTACGACTTAAGCTGAAAGCTTAGAAAACTCGGTATGCGTAATTGCTTTCTTATCTAAAGTAATTACGTTTTTAATGTAATCGATCACTTTAGCGCCTTTTACTTCGTCGAATATACGGTTAGCATTTTCCTTGTTCTGTAAAAACTGAACAGTGTATTGCGCTAACTGATCTTCGGCTAAAGGCTGCGGGCTGTACATGCGAAATTGTGCATCTAAACGCGCTTTAGCCATTTCAAAAACATCCGAATATTCAATTTTAATATCGTTGTCTTTCATGATCTTGTTACCGATCAGCGTCCATTTCAGGTTTTTTGCAAAATCGTTGTAACCGCCTTCCAACTCTTCTTCGCTTATTTTCTCGTTAGTTGCTTTTAACCAGCGTTTCAAAAACTCATCAGGCAATTCAAAGTTAATTTTGTTAACCGCATAATTATAAATGTCGTTTTGCAGTTTGCGTTCCGAATCCTGCGCCATCATCATTTCAATCTCTTCGGTAACCTTAGCTTTAAAACCCGCTTCGTCTGTAACAACACCTTCACCAAATAATTTATCAAAGAACTCCTGGTTCAAATCCGCCTCGTCTAAACGGTTAACGTTTTTAACGGTAAGGCTGAAATTTGATTTTACCTCTGCGGCAGTTTCCTCATCAATACCTAAAACACCTGCAATTTTTGCCGCGTCTTTATTGTAAGCTTTCTGCACGTCCAGGGTAACCACATCTCCTTTTTTCAGGCCGATCAGTGATTTTTTAACCTTCGCATCCTGCACTTGGTCTAAACGGATAGAACCTGTATGCTCAATTCCTCCTTCAAAAACAGAACCATCTGGCGAAAGTTGTTTCAATTCAGCATAAAGCACGTCATCATCTGCCGATACGTCAGGATTTGACATTTTGCCATAGCTTTTGCGCAGGTTTTTAATACGGGCATCTAACGTTTCGTCATCAACTTTAATTTCGTATTGTGTTACTTTATCTTTTGATGAAAAGTCAATAGCAAAATCTGGCGCCAGGCCTACTTCATAATTAAATTCGAAGTTATCGGCAAAATCCCAATTATATTCTTTACTGTCATCCATTTGCGGCAGTGGTTGACCTAATACTTCCAGTTGCTGCTCGTTCAGGTAATTATTCAGGGTATCTGATAACAGGTTATTGATCTCGTCAACTAAAATGCTTTTACCATACATGCGTTTAATATGCGCAGCAGGCACCATACCCGGACGAAAACCTGGTATTTTTGCTTTTTTAGCCTGATCCTTAATTGCTTTTTCAACACGTGGCTGATAATCGGCAGGGTCGATATTGATCTTAATAACTGCGTTCAGGTTGTCCTTCTTTTCCTGTGAGATGTTCATCTTTTATGCGGTGTAATTATTACATAACAGGCACAACAATGGTAAAAAATATACCTTGTACCACTAATTTTAGAGGCGCAAAGGTATAAATATTTTTTTAGATGAGCAGTTAATTTGTATGTCGATTTGCAACCATTGCTAAATTTACCTAATAAGGGTTAAATTTCCGGTTATCCCATTTTGACAGCCTGGTTTTTTAGTATCTATAATATAATAGTATGTACCTGCAGGTAAATTAACACCGTTCAGTTTACCGTTAAAGGGCTGAGCATAATTAATAGCATGATAAACGCGGCTGCCTGTGCGATCAAACACTGATACCTCTGTACCTGGATATTGATCAAGCCCTATAATGTTCCAGGTATCGTTAATGCCGTCATTATTGGGTGTAAATGCATTCGGAAAACTAACGCCGGGATTAACTACCATTATCACTACCTTCCCCAATGGGCTTATACAAATGCCGTTTACCGCGCCAATATAATAGGTACTGGTTTCATTTATTTTACGCGTAAAATACCCTGTTTTTGCACTATCTATCAAGTTCTTTTCATCATCATACAGATAATAGTATGCATCTTTATCCTGGTTTTTAACACTTAAGGCTACATTAGCAGGTAAGCATATTTTCATATCATCCAATACAGGGGCGGATGCCGCTGATACACTATCAGGAATTATGAATGTAACTGTTTGTGTTTTGCAGCCATTCGCATTTATACCATAATAAGTATATTTTCCGGCAGCTACACCGGCTAAATAAGTTAAACCCTGAGGTACCCTGTTACCATTATTATCAAACCAGAAATTACCTGTACCGGGTGGTGCAAAAACAGATGGCGGCGGCCCTCCGGTAAATTTTAAACCGGTAATGGTACCTACCGCCCTGCCGCATATGTCGGTATGTATAACCACCTCCCTTGTATCAACCTTAAAATCATTTATACCTATAGTAAAGGATAGTAATTTTGTAACACAGCCGTCGCTCCCCGCCGTCCTAATGATATAATTGCCGGGCAATAGATCGGTAATTTTAATCCTTGTACTGTCAACCGGTGAATAAAAAATCCCTCCGCTGTTAACTTCCTTTCCCGTAGGGGTGGTTAAAGAATATTGATACCCTGGAGAATTTGATTTCATATCAAATGTTGCCTGGAACATCCCTGTGCCTTTACAATCAGAATTCGTTATGCTATACGCGGTCATAACAGGTGCGGAAGGGCCCAGTGGTATGGTATAAGTTGACTGCCTGAAACACCCACCGTTGTTAGATGCAATTAGCTTATAAGTGCCCGCATTAACATTTAACAAATCTTTTGTGTTGGCTATAGTGCTATTATCTGTTGTATCTATCCAAAGGTAACTTGTTGCGTTTTTAATTGTAATGTTTGTTATACTTCCATTTATAACATTACACGCCGGCGAAGAAATTACTGTAGTGGTATTATCTATAACTATAGGATTTAATTCTACAATAGTAACATTTAATACAGCAGCGGGGCATTTCGAATCATCTTTTAAAGTTAACTTATAAGTACCGGCTGGTACGTCTGTAAGATCGGGGGCCGAACCAACAACCGCATTACTACTATCATACCAGGTATAAACAAGGGTACCAGTTCCGGTACCCTGTATACCGGTAATAGCACCGGTACCTCCTTTACAATCGCTGGGTGTGACGATCATTTTGCTATAGTCTAATTGCGGGCAATCAAAACTGAAACCCGTTTCCATCCGTAAATACCCGTACGTTTTGCAATGATCAGCGCTAAGTACAAATTGCTTTAACGCCAACAAAAAAACTAAAATCAATATTAATGCCCTTATCCTCATAGCCGCCTACCTGATCAATGTTATATTTCCTGTTATCCCGTTTTGACAGCCTGGCTTTTTGGTGTCGATAATATAATAGTATGCACCTGCAGGTAAATTTGCCCCGTTCAGTCTACCATCAAAGGGCTGGGTATAATTGATAGCATGGTAAACACGGCTGCCTGTACGATCAAACACTGATACCTCTGTTCCGGGATATTGGTCTAACCCTGTTATATTCCACACATCATTAATACCATCATTATTAGGTGTAAAAGTATTGGGGAAACTTACGCCGGGGTTAACTACTTTAACAGTGATCTTTCCCAGTGGACTAACACAAATGCCGTTTACCGCGCCAACATAAAAAGTGCTGGTTTCGTTTACCTGATGTATAAAATAACCGGTTTTGGCACTGTCAATTAAATTCTTGTCGGCATCATATAAATAATAATGTGCATCAACATCCTGATTTTTTACACTAAGTGCAACCTTTGCAGGCAGGCACAATTTAATATCATCTAAAACCGGTGCAGATGCAGCCGATACGCTATCCGGCATAAATATGCGTGCGCTGGCACTCACGCAGCCATCATAATTCACTGCATAAACAGTATACCACGCTGACGGAACTCCGGCTAAATAATTCCCTTTAAAAGATAATTGCTTGCCTGTACTATCCTTCCAAAAATACCCATGATTGGGGTTCGGGTCTATAAGTCTTGATAGCGGGGCAGGGCCACCGGTGACCCCAATGTTTACTATTGTTCCGGTATTTTTACCGCACACATTGGGTTTAATAACCATTTTGCTAACGTCAATCTTATATTCTGGATGCTCAATGGTGAACTTCAGTAAAGTCATAACGCATCCGCTTGGCCCTACTGTTGCTAATGTATAAGTACCAGCCCGTAAACCAGGTAAAGGTGGTGATTTGGCGTCTATTGTTATTCGTGTCGAATCCTGTGGTGAGTAGGCCAAACCACCGGCAAACACTTCTTTGCCATTGGTATCAGAAATACTGTACTGATATAGAGGATCACCCGGTTTCATATCAAATGTTGCATGAAATAAACCTGATGGCCCGCAATCAGCCGGGCCTATACTGTAGCTAACAAGTGTGGGCGCCAAATTATCGCTCCCGATAGTGTATTTGGATTGTTTGAAACAACCTGCTGTATTAGAGGCTGTAAATATATAATCTCCAGGGGCAGCGTTTAACAAATCTTTAGTGCTTGCCACCACGGTATAGCTGCTGTTTAGCCACTGGTAACCTGTTGCATTTTTTACCGTGATGTTAGTAATGCTGCCATTGGCTGTATTACAGGCTGGGGTAGTTATTATTGTTGTGCTATTATCAATTATAATTGGGTTTAATTCAGGTATTATAAATGTTAACGACGCAGCCGGGCACTTGCTCTCATCTTTTAAAACCAACCGGTATTGCCCGGCTGGCACATCTGTTAAATCGGGTTGCGAGCCAACCGCCTTACCAGTACTATCATACCAGGTATATACCAGGTTACCTGTTCCGGTACCTTGTATACCGGTAATTGCACCTGTCCCCCCCTTGCAATCGCTGGCGGTGACAATTTTATGGCTATCATCTAACTGTGGGCAATCAAAAATATGCTTGTTAACCGGCTTCATTATTTTTGCTTCCAACTCTCCTGATTTCATGCTCAGGCCTGCTATCACCACGAAAAAGACAATTACTAATAAACCATACTTTTTCATATGCAACCGTATGATGCTATAACAACCCGAATAAAGAGGCTACCTTTGGGTAATACTGTTATACCTATGTTTAAATGATATTTATCGCTATACAGGCGGCAACTTTAAAATTAAGATTTACCTTTCTTTTTTCCAGTGTGAACTTTAATACCTTCAGGTACGGCAATGTCATTACTTTCACCCGCCTGCATCATCCGTATAGTAACTGTACATGCTGTTTTTTGACCGTTTAAAGTAGCCGGCAAAAACAGGGCTGCATCGTCCGGTAATACACTATAATCAGGGTGGATGATCTTTACGCCGTCATTATTAGTTACCGAGGCTGACCAGGATGTTATTTTGCCATTAGCATCAAGGGAAACAACATGCGTTAATTTATTAATGCCACTGCCCAAAGCCTCTTCATCAAACTTAGCACTGGCTACCATAAATTTAAACCCGTTATAACCGCCCACTATTACCGCCTTTTTTATAACATCGCCAGATTGTGCATCATCTATCTCACACACAATATTTTTTTGAGGCACTTCGGATATCAATTTATTGTTGGTATAATCATACTGTTGTTCAAGTACGTCATTATCATAAAAACTCCATATCCCCACCTTTTTGCCTTTTTCATAGTTGCCACTGGCAACTATTTTTTTCTCTGCAAACAGTTTGTAACTACCCTGGCGAATATTTTTATCTGATTTTAACACCATAAATTGCTCATCGAATTTGCCAACGGATTTGCTTTTCTTTATTGTATCCTGGGCATTGGCGCCCAAAGCAATAAAGCACGACAGGAAAAGTAGAATTACTTTCATTTCAATCAGTTAATTAGTTAATAATTGATAAATATAATCAATCTTCCATATAAATTATAAATTGAACTTGCTGAAAATTACTTACGTTAAGTAGTTTATTAAGAAACTGATACACGGGTCGTAAGTCTCGCCGATACATAGAATTATCCCAGCTCAAGATATTCCCTTCTATTTCAAACAAAATGATTTGTTTATCGTATAAATATTAATAAATAATTAAACCATTTTAATTTTTATTAATCATAACGATACATCAACCAATCACTATGAAACATACCTTACCCTTCCTATGTATCGTATTTGCTATTTTTTGTTTCGGCTGCAAAAAAGAGAAAGTTGTCAAAACTACAAATATCACTAACACCGAGGCAGCCACTATGGTTGCTACCGCACTTGCTGTAAATGCAAATGGTTTTATTAATCTGAAAAATGATGTGATAGTGTATGCCAAAGGTGTAACCAACAACGGCAAGGGCTGTGGTGTTATAGATTCGTTTGCATTAGCCCGCCAGGAAACTGCTACATCTACCATAAATTACAATTATGCGCTGGGCTATTATTATACGGTAAACTGCAATAATAATATACAGGATAATTTAACCAGTAATATTATTTCCAATGGCAGTTTTGATGCCAATAACCTCACTTCAATTAATAAAGTTGTCTCTGCAATAAACATATCACCTTTATCTGGAAGCATTATAAACTATACACTTACAGGCAATTATCAATTAGCCGGTACTTTTCAAACTATTGATGAAACGCAGCTTTCGGGTAACAATACCGTATATATAGATATTAGCGCACTGTTGGTAAATAAATCATCGCGCAGTATTGTAAGCGGCACAGCAAATGTTACTGTATCGGGAACGGTTAAAAACAAAAACACATTTACTTATAGCGGCACGCTGGTTTTTAGTAATACTAATACGGCTACTTTAATACTGGAAGGCGCTAATTATACTATAAACCTTGTTACAGCAGAAATATCGTCGGTTTAATAATATTTATGATAATGATAAAAACACATCTGAATTAATAACGGTTATTGATATAATTTAATCATCACTCCATTTATTAATATTTTTAATAATTAAATTAATACCTACTTTTATATTACTAATTTTAAACATTATAAACCGTTAACTCATGAAAAAATTCAAAACCCCTGTTTTTTTGTTTTTGCTTGCTTTAGGGGCCTGCCAAAAATCAAATGACACCAGCGTGGATGTAACCGCCACCGAAGCTGCTAACATAGTAGCAACTTCGTTATCAACAAATTCAGGCGGCTTAGTTGTTGCTACGGGAGATATTACCCTAAATGCACAAACTATTTTTGATACCGGCCTTGCTTGCGGGGCTTCAAGAAGTTATAGTTACACGCATCAAAGTGCAACGGGTACGACACCAACCTATAGCAATGTTTTCAGCTATACCTACACCATGAATTGTAATGCCAATAACCAGCCTGATAACATAACTGGTACGGCAACTGATAAAGGTACATTTGACGGCCCGCGCTTAACTGCAACCAACGATGGTACAGCTACCTTTAGGGTTGCAGGGCTTACACAAAATGCAACAGCGTATGTTATTAATGGTGAGTACAAACGCACAGGCACCTTTACATCAAAAGTTGAAAGTAAAAATACTGGCACTACCACGGTTACCCTGGTAATTACTAATTTGACGATTAGCAAAACAACCAAGCTTGTTACCGGCGGTACAGCCACTGTTACAGTAACCGGAACCACCAGCAAAAAAGCAGCTATTAACTTTACAGGTACAGCTACCTTTAGTGGCGACGGTAAAGCTACTGTTACATTAAACGGCGCTGCATACATTGTTGATCTGCTAACCGGCGATATCACTAAGAAGTAACATTCACATCACATCATTCTGAGCAGCAGCGAAGGATGACGACAGAAACGAAAAAGCCCGATGCGAAATCGCATCGGGCTTTTTTTATCATTCCGAAATCGAACTTTCGAAATTCGAAATCCTTTCGGCCTTATACTACCGCTACCTTAAACGGTTTTACATCCACGGTTTCCCATACGCCTTGTGTAATATAGGGCTCGTTTTGTTTCCAGGCTTCCAGTTGCTCTTCATTCTCAAATTGCATAATCATGGTCGAGCCGATCATGTGGCCTTCATCATTCAGTATAGCGCCGCCTAAAATAAAATGATCCTGGAATTTTAATTCCCTTGCCGCGTCTAAATGGTGCGGCCGCACAGCCATGCGACGGTTAAGTGCTTCGGCATCGGTAAAATCGTAGGCTGTAATCAGGTACTGGTTCATAATTTGTTGTATTTAATCTAATTATTAAACAAGTGTAAACAATAATTCGTTTTATTTTCAAATAAAAAATACCGAATAAGTGTATTTTTTACAATATTTGTTTTTTACACCAAGTACAATGCTAAATATTAGTGAGAAGCTGCACGCAGCCTTCCAAAAACAGTATAATAAACCTGCAGATAATGCATTTTTTTCGCCCGGACGGGTTAACCTGATAGGTGAACATATCGATTACAACGGCGGCCTGGTAATGCCATGCGCTATCACCTTTGGCACTTATCTGTTGGTATCTCCCAATAATGATGGTGTATTTCGCTTCAAAAGCTTAAATTTTGAAGACGAGTACACTATTCCGCTTAAAAAAAGCTATGAAAAAGAAGGTACTGGCTGGCATAATTATCCTATAGGCGTCATTCATCATTTTTTAAAAGATGGCCATCAATTGGGCGGCTTAGATATGCTTTATTACGGTAATATCCCTATTGGTTCGGGCTTGTCTTCTTCAGCTTCCATTGAAGTTGTTACCTGCTTTTCTTTAAACCAACTTTTCAATACCGGATACACTAAGCTTGATATGGTGAAGCTTTCCAAATCGGTTGAAAATAATTTTATTGGCCTGGCCAGCGGTATTATGGACCAATTTGCGGTAACCTTTGGCGAAGAGAACAAAGCGCTGATGCTGAACTGCGAAACGCTGGATTATAAAGCCGTAGACAGTAACCTGGGCGATTATGTACTGGCCATTATTAATACCAACAAACTGCGCCGACTGGCTGAATCTAAATATAACGAACGGGTACAGGAGTGCGGTGACGCGCTTAAAGCTTTACAGCAGCAACTGGACATTAAAAACCTTTGCGATATTGATACCCCTACCTTTAACCAGTACAAGCATTTAATTACCAACCCTATTGTATTAAAGCGTGCACAGCACGTGGTTGAAGAGAACGACCGGGTGAAATTGGCTGCAGCTGCCCTGTCGCAAAATAACCTAGCCGAATTTGGCCGACTGATGTACGCCTCGCACGATTCGTTGCGTAAACTTTACGAAGTGAGCGGTAAAGAATTAGACGCAGTGGTTGAATACAGTAAAACCAATAAAAACGTAGCAGGCGCGCGTATGACGGGTGCGGGCTTTGGCGGCTGCGCAATTGCGTTGGTAAAAGGCGCCGCGTTTGAACAATTCAGTAAGGAACTATCGGCGTACTATTTGGATAAGATAGGTTATGCGCCATCAGTTTACAGTTCGTTAATTGGCGATGGCGTGGGAGTTTTAAAGGATGTTCCCGCGCATGCGTAAACTGAAATTAGACGAACTTAATCGCGCTACTATCCCCGAATTTAAAGCGGCGCAAAAACTGCCGGTCGCTGTGGTGATGGATAACGTGCGCAGTATGCATAACGTAGGTTCTATCTTTCGCACCTCTGATGGTTTTGCTGTCGGCCAAATTTGTTTGTGCGGGATAACCGGTCAGCCACCACACCGGGAAATTGAAAAAACAGCCCTGGGCGCCACACAATCGGTAGACTGGACTTACTTTACCGATACGATACAAGCTGTTGAAAAGCTGCGCGCCGAGGGATATCAGATCATCGCTATTGAACAGGCCGAGAACAGCACCATGCTGGATACTTTTTCCCCAGATGCGACAAAAAAATATGCGCTGATATTTGGCAATGAAGTTAACGGCGTGGGCGATGACGTAATGGCAATAGCCGATACCTGTATAGAAATACCCCAATTCGGCACCAAGCATTCTTTTAATATTGTGGTATCGGCAGGTATTGTTTTATGGGATTTTTATGTAAAATTGAATCTAAAATAGATTCAGCATGAACGCCCTTGCCAAAAAACTGCAAATGAAACCCGGCAGTCGCTGGTTATTGTACAACGCCCCTGCTAATTATTTAGAATTATTGGAGCCGCTCCCTGACGGAGTAACTACATCTTTCGCTATTGATGGCGGCGATTTTACCGGCGTGCAGTTATTTGTTCATAACAGTGCTGAACTAAACGAAAGCCTGAAAGTAGTTACCCCTGTTTTAAAAGGAGATGCCACTTTTTGGGTAATTTACCCCAAGAAAAATTCGAAAATATCTACTGACCTGGAAATGATGAGTAGCTGGGACGAACTGGGCAAATATGGCTTAACCGGCGTGGCTGCTGCTGCCGTAAACGAAACCTGGACAGCCCTGCGCTTTCGCCCTGTTGCATTCTCTAAAAAATCGGATACCCGTAACGAGGAGATATCCAAAAACGATTACTCTCAATATATCGACGTAGCTAACAAACAAATTACCCTACCGCCTGAAATAGCCGCAGCATTCCAACAAACACCGGCGGCCATGAATGCCTACCAGGCCCTGTCCTATTCAAACCGCAAAGAGTATGTGCTATGGATACTTACCGCAAAACAAGAAAAAACAAAAACCGAGCGACTGTCTAAAATGGTAGAGAAGCTGGTAGCAGGTAAAAAGAACCCGTCGGATAAGTAAGTACAAACCCTAAAAATAATGTCATTTCGACCATCGGGAGAAATCTTCTACATGCAGCCGGCTTTATGTAGAAGATTTCTCCTCACCCCAGCACTCATCCTCTTCAGTTCGTTCGAAATGACACAATTCTTAATATATAATATCAGTCGCTATTTCTTCTCGCAGATGTAAATAGCGCCATCCTCAAAATCACAAAGTTTGGTTAGTGTTTTATGCGCCTGGATATCTTTCAGGCCAATTAATTCAGAACTTTCCAGCTTTTTAAAATCTATCAGATAAAAGCGTTTTTGCGCATATACTTTAGCCACATCCCCGGCAAAAAATTTGTGCGGCAATAGTGTGGAATGCATATGGGCAAACATATAAACCGCCTCATCGGCATCGGTATAAATTGGATAACCGGGCTTAAATATATGCTGGTGTGTTTTCAGGAACGTAACAAAGCTGGATTTATTCCAGTCATCATCCGTATATCCCGGGATGCCGTAATCTTTAAAGTCGTCATACTTCTGGTAATCTACTTTAGCAATGGTAACTTCAAACGCAAGCATAGCAACTACAAAAGGGGTAGCCAGCAACCATTTTTTGCGAAACTTAAGGTATTTGATCAGGTCGGGGATCCAGCAGGTGAATGATAGCAGCAAGGGGATAAACATTGGCGATAATAACCGGCTGTTCATCCGCTCAAACCGCGATATGGAAGCGATGATCAATATAAACAAACCGTAAACCAGCGTAAAACAAATAATGATATTCTCGTAACTATTTAAATGATGCTGCGCTGTACGCACAATCAGCAAGGTAGATAGCCCAACAATAACGATTATAGCAAAGGCTACCGCTATAGGGTCGAAGCTTGCAGGCAAACCAGCCCAATCTAATATTACTGTACCAAAATAATACAGGTTCTCACTAAACGGGGTTATAGATGGTTCCCTGGTGCCTGTACTTAACCCGGTAGCGTAGGCGTTCAAAATTAGGTTCGCGCCAAGCAGGGAAATACCAATAGCGCCGAAGACAAGTAAATGTGAAACCTTCCTCTTCCAGGTAAGCCGTCCATCAATCAATATCAATAAACCCCCTGTAGCAACAACTGTTATCCCTGCATACCTGGTAATGCAGCAAATAGCGGCAACCAACGCTACTATAATTAAAGCCTTTATACTGTGCGATTGCAAATAATTATGGTACGCGATAATAAAGATCAGTATCACCAGGATAAATAAAGTCTCAGACCATAGGTACATGTATATCTCCAGCAAAGCCGGGCTTAACACAACTGCTATTAGTATTAACCATTTATATATTATAGATGGCGCTTTGAACTTTGTGGTTATCCATCCTGTAAGAAATATCGTTATACCAAACAATATCCCATTAATAACCGGTCCGGCACTAACGGGGTCCATCCCACCGGATAAAAAAATACAGATACTTAAAAAGAATGGATAAAAAACCGGGAAAAACACTAATGGCGTATTATTAAAGGTAATAAGCGAAAAATGGTCGTGTATATTCTGCGCCGTGCTGGCATACATAATTGAGTCGGGCGATACACCTATGCCGCTATACCTTGCAAACAAATGGATAATATAAAACCCCATAAGGGCAACTATCAGGCAATCAATGTTGCCCACCAGCCTCTTAAAAGGAGATTTGCTTTTAGTTGTGGTACGTTTAGTTCCCTCACTCATTTTTTCCATTGGTTAATGCAATAATCATTCCCCCTTTAGGGGGTTAGGGGGGCCTTGCTTATGCTATTAAATTAAGCACTGTACTAATCGGCTGATCGCTATCTATTAAAATACCTGTTACACCCGCGGCAGTACCGGCAATTACATCCCGTTCACGGTCGCCAATAAAGTAAGATCTGGCCGGGTCTATGTCATATTTCTCAATACCTTGTAATAACAAACCGGGCTTTGGTTTACGGCATTGGCAGTCACCGGTAAATTGGGGATGATGTGGACAATAGAAAAAATCGGTTAGCTCAACCCCGTGTTGCTGATAGGTGCCTTTTAACAAGGCATGCATCTTTCCTAACTCATCCTCGCTATACCAGCCTTTGGCTAAACCGCCCTGATTAGTGGCTACTAATAACAAGTACCCCCTATCCTGCAACTCCTTCAAAGCATCAAAGTTATCAAGAATATGAAAATCCTCAACTTTGCAAACGTAATCACCCATTTCCTGGTTAAGTACCCCATCCCTGTCTAAAAAAACTGCTTTGTTTTTGCCTGGCATTGTTATCAAATTTTTTGCAAAGATAGAGTTTACGATGATTTAACCACAGAAGGCGCATAGAGGGAATCATGAAGCCCACCGAGATCTGTTGAAATAGATATTGGGATAAGCCCTTGCGCACTTGTGAAAGCTCTGTATACTTTGTGGTTAATCACTATTATAACTACTGAATTTGTGGCAAAATTCATCTTTAGGTGGTGATTTTTTCTAAGATAAATCATATTTATACCCCTCTGTTTATATAAAGTCTATCAAATTAGTCTGTATTTTATTATGCCTGCATATTAAACGCACAAGTAAAAATTGTGAAATTCTTAATTATAATACCAATTTGATAGGCAAAAATCAAATACTACTGCCATTTAGCTAATTTTATTTTGAATAATTAAAAAGTTGTTAATAATATTAGGATTTTTTTACATTTTTTATATCTTCGTAATATACGCACTTTTATAATCCGGTGAATACTTATGGATCAGACCGATTGCAACCAGCAGGGCCTGTACAGGCCAGAATTTGAACACGACTCCTGTGGAACAGGATTTATTACGAATATTAATGGGCACAAGTCCAATCAAATAGTTAATGACGCGCTTACCATTTTAGAGAACATGGAGCACCGCGGCGCTTGTGGCTGCGATCCGGATTCGGGTGATGGCGCGGGTATACTGATTCAGTTACCGCATGAATTTCTATTGGAAGAATGTTCTAACCTGGAGATAAGCCTGCCAGAACCTGGCGAATATGGCGTGGGTATGATATTTTTCCCGAAAGATTCTACCCTGAAAAAAGCTTGCCGTAAAGTAATTACAGCTGCTGCCGAAAAGCTGGGTCTGCATATTATGGGCTATCGCAAATTGCAGGTAAATAACAGTGTTATTGGCGAAACAGCCCGTCAGGCCGAGCCCGATGTGGAACAAATTTATATATTAAGGCCGCACCATATTACCAATACCGACGATTTTGAGCGTAAGCTATATGTATTACGCCGTTATATAACCAAAACCGTTAACGAAACTATTATACACGCTGCCGAGGCTTTTTACTTCACCTCGTTATCGTGCAAAACCATCATTTATAAAGGGCAACTAACTACCTACCAATTGCGTAAGTACTTTGCCGATCTGAGCGACCCGCGCGTGGCATCAGGCTTTGCCATGATACACTCGCGCTTTTCTACCAATACATTTCCATCGTGGAAACTGGCACAGCCATTCCGCTTAATTGCGCATAATGGCGAGATCAATACCCTGACTGGTAACCTTAACTGGTTTTACTCAGGCTTAAAATCGTACGCATCAACCTATTTCACGGCCGAGGAAATGGAGATGTTATTGCCGGTTATCGATAGCGCACAATCTGATTCGGCTTGCTTAGATAATATTATTGAGATATTATTGCATACCGGCCGTTCGTTACCGCACGTAATGATGATGCTGATCCCTGAAGCCTGGGATGGCAACGAGCAAATGGACCCGGTTAAAAAAGCATTCTACGAATACCACGCTACTTTAATGGAGCCATGGGACGGCCCGGCCGCTATCACCTTCACCGATGGTAAGCTGGTGGGCGCATTGTTAGACCGTAATGGCCTGCGCCCATTGCGTTATGCTGTAACAAGCGATGGCCGTGTAATTGCAGCTTCTGAAGCAGGTGTACTGGCTATTGATGAATCGACAATTATTAAGAAGGGACGCCTGCAGCCAGGCAAAATGCTGTTGGTTGATACCGTACAAGGTAAGATCATAGCCGACGAAGAAATTAAGCAGCAAATAGCCAGTCAACAGCCTTATGGCCGCTGGTTAGAGAATTATAAAATTAACCTGGGCGAACTGGCCGAGCCGCGTTTGGCTTTCGCCAGCCTATCGCCTGACGCAGTTTTCCGTTACCAGCAGGTATTCGGCTACTCGCGCGAGGATATTGACACCATTATTAAGCCAATGGCTTGCGATGGTAAAGAACCGATTGGTTCAATGGGTACTGATGTGCCGTTGGCTATCCTTTCTGACAAGCCACAGCACCTGTCAAGCTATTTCAAACAGTTTTTTGCCCAGGTTACTAACCCGCCTATCGACCCGATACGCGAGCGCTTGGTAATGAGCCTGAACGCCTTTATTGGCAACAACGGCAATTTACTTGACGAAGATAAAATGCATTGTCATTGTGTAATGCTGAAACATCCTATCCTAAAGAACCATCAGCTGGAGAAACTGCGCAGTATTGATACCGGCATGTTCCATGCTAAAACACTGCAAACTTATTTTAAAGCCGATGGCCAGCCAGGCAGCATGGAGAAAGCCCTGACCAGGCTTTGCCGTTATGCTGAAGATGCTGTTGAAGATGGCTTTGAGGTATTGATTTTATCCGACCGTGCTATCGATTCGGAACATGCCCCTATCCCATCATTATTAGCAGTGTCTGCCGTGCATCACCATTTGATCCGCATTGGCCGCCGTGGCGCAGTTGGCCTGGTTGTAGAAGCAGGTGACGTTTGGGAAGTACATCACTTTGCCTGTTTGCTGGCTTTTGGCGCAAGCGCTATTAACCCATACCTGGCACAATCCACTATTGAAACGGTTAAAGCCAACGGTAGCTTAGAAACTGAGCTTGATGTAAAATACCTGTTGAAGAACTATGTAAAAGCTGTTAACGATGGCTTGCTGAAAATCTTCTCTAAAATGGGTATCAGCACACTGCAATCATACCATGGTTCGCAGGTATTTGAAATATTGGGCTTGAATGAGGCTGTAGTAAGCAAATACTTTACCGGTGCGGTTACCCGTATTGAAGGTTTAGGTTTGGATGAAATTGCCCGCGAGGTAATGACCAAACATCAGGCAGGTTTCGCTGCTTCTTCAAAAGAAGATGTGAAGCTATTACCCGAAGGTGGTATTTATCAATGGAAACGCCGCGGCGAAGCCCATTTATTTAACCCGCAAACTGTGCATTTGCTGCAGCATGCTACCCGTACTAATGATTATTCAATTTATAAGCAATACGCTAAAGCGATAAACGAGCAAACCGAGAAACACTACACCATCCGTGGTTTACTGGATTTCGCGCATCACCGCGAGCAGATCTCTATTGATGAGGTTGAACCGGTGGAAAGCATATTGAAACGTTTTGCTACCGGCGCTATGTCGTTCGGATCGATCTCGCACGAGGCGCACAGCACTTTGGCTATTGCCATGAACCGCATTGGCGGCAAAAGCAATACCGGCGAGGGCGGCGAGGATGAACTACGCTACGAACAAATGCCAAACGGCGATTCTATGCGTTCGGCCATTAAGCAGGTAGCTTCGGCACGTTTTGGGGTTACTTCAAACTACCTTACTAATGCCGATGAATTACAGATAAAAATGGCGCAAGGCGCTAAACCCGGTGAAGGTGGCCAATTACCAGGTCATAAAGTTGACGACTGGATCGCAAAAACCCGTCACTCTACCCCGGGTGTAGGTCTGATATCGCCGCCACCACACCACGATATTTATTCCATTGAAGATTTAGCCCAGCTGATCTTCGATTTAAAGAATGCTAACCGCGCGGCCCGTATCAATGTTAAACTGGTATCAAAAGCCGGCGTAGGCACTATTGCTGCCGGTGTAGCTAAAGCACATGCCGATGTGATCCTGATTGCCGGTTATGATGGCGGGACAGGCGCCTCGCCAATAAGCTCTATCAAACATGCTGGCTTACCATGGGAACTTGGCCTGGCTGAGGCACACCAAACACTGGTACGTAACAAACTGCGTAGCCGTGTAGTATTGCAAACAGATGGTCAGTTAAAAACTGGTCGTGATATTGCCATTGCCGCCCTGATGGGTGCCGAAGAATGGGGCGTGGCTACTGCTGCCCTTGTTGCCGGTGGTTGTATCATGATGCGTAAGTGCCACTTAAATACCTGCCCTGTAGGTGTGGCTACGCAAGACCCTGAACTGCGCAAACTTTTCAGCGGCAAGCCGGAACATATTGTTAACCTGTTCCACTTTATTGCCCAGGAATTAAGGGAAATTATGGCCGATCTGGGTTTCCGTACCGTAAACGATATGGTGGGCCGTGTGCAGTTCCTTAAAGTTAGAGATAATATTAAAAGCTGGAAAGCTAAAAAGATAGACCTGTCGGGCATCCTTCACCCGGTTACCAATCCACGTGGTGTAACACTTTATAACAGTGAAACACAAGATCATGGCATGGCTGATATCATCGACTGGAAACTATTGGAGACGGCCAAACCAGCGCTGGAAGATAAAACACCGGTATTTGCATCGTTTGACGTTAAAAATACCGACCGTACTATTGGCACGCTGTTATCGAACGAGATATCTAAAAAATATGGGTCAGCCGCTTTGCCGGACAACACCATCAATTATAAATTTAAAGGATCGGCAGGGCAAAGCTTTGGCGCGTTCACTACCAAAGGTTTATCTTTTGAACTGGAAGGCGAAGCTAACGACTATGTAGGCAAAGGCCTTTCGGGTGCCCAACTGGCTATTTACCCATCAGCGCAAGCTAAATTTGCTCCTGAGGAAAATATGATCATCGGTAACGTAGCATTGTACGGCGCTACCAGCGGCCAAATATTTATCCGTGGTATGGCAGGCGAACGCTTTGCCGTACGTAACTCTGGTGCTACAGCCGTTGTTGAAGGTGTTGGCGACCATGGTTGCGAATACATGACAGGTGGCCGCGCGCTGATTTTAGGTAAAACAGGCCGCAACTTTGCCGCAGGCATGAGCGGCGGTATTGCCTGGGTATATGATACCGACGGGACATTTGCCGAAAACTGCAACCGCGAAATGGTTGACCTTGATCCGCTATCGCCGCATGATGAGGAGCAGATTTTAACGCTGCTACGCAAACATGTGCAGTTAACAGGCAGCCAGGTAGCACAAAACCTGCTGAATACATGGCAGGTGGCGCTCACCAAATTTGTAAAAGTATTCCCGCAGGAATACAAAAAAGTTTTATTAAAAAATCAATATCAGGCAACCAATTAATATTATGGGAAAAGCAACCGGATTTCAGGAATTTGACCGCGAACTGCCAGCAAAAGCGCCTGTGGCAGAACGCGTAAATAACTACAATGAATTTGTAGGGTTATACAGTGAGGAAAAGCTGAACCATCAATCGGCACGCTGCATGAACTGCGGGATACCATTTTGCCATAACGGCTGCCCGCTGGGCAATGTGATACCCGAGTTTAACGATGCTGTGTACCGCAAAAAATGGGACGAAGCTTACCAGATATTATCATCAACAAATAATTTCCCCGAGTTTACCGGCAGGATATGCCCCGCCCCTTGCGAATCGGCCTGTGTGCTGGGTATCAATAAACCGCCTGTAGCTATTGAGGAAATTGAGAAACATATTATTGAAATAGCCTGGAGCAAAGGCATGGTTAAGCCTACCGCTCCTGTTTTAAAAAGTGGTAAAAATGTTGCTGTAGTAGGTTCGGGACCTGCGGGTTTGGCTGCCGCCGCACAATTGAATAAGGCGGGCCACACCGTTACTGTTTACGAACGTGACGATAATCCGGGTGGCTTACTGCGTTACGGTATCCCCGATTTTAAACTAGAAAAATGGGTGGTTGAACGCCGTGTGAAACTAATGGAAGAAGACGGCATCACCTTTAAATGCAATACCGAAGTTGGTAAAGATATAAGCGCCGATGAGTTAGTGCGTAATAATGATGCAGTGGTATTGGCCGGCGGATCTACCATACCGCGTAATTTGCCTATTCCCGGCCGCGAATTGAAAGGTATCCATTTTGCTATGGATTTCTTGAAGCAACAAAACAAACGCGTAAGCAGCATTGCGTTTGATGCCGAGCCGATTTTAGCCACTGGTAAAGATGTAGTAGTTATTGGCGGTGGTGATACCGGTTCGGACTGCGTGGGCACGTCAAATCGCCAAAAAGCAAAGTCTGTGCGCCAATTTGAGGTGATGATGCAACCGCCTTCATCACGTACTACTAATATGCCATGGCCAACGTATCCAATGGTACTGAAAACAACCTCATCGCATGAAGAAGGTTGCGAGCGCCACTGGGGCGTAAATACCAAAGAATTTTTGGGCGACGAACAAGGCAACCTGCGCGCGCTAAAAGTAACCGACGTAAGCTGGGAACTGGATGTGATGGGCCGCCCTATTAAGTTCAACGAAGTTGAAGGCTCGGAACGCGAAATACCTTGCCAAGCTGTATTTTTAGCTATGGGCTTTGTTAACCCGCAATATGACGGTATGCTGGAAAGCTTAAGCGTTGATCTTGATGAGCGTAAGAATGTTAAGGCCACTGAGGGTATTTACCGCACTAACGTAAGTAAAGTATTTGCTGCCGGCGATATGCGCCGCGGGCAATCACTGGTGGTTTGGGCCATCTCTGAAGGCCGTGAATGCGCACGTAAAGTTGATGAGTTTTTAATGGGCCATACCAACCTGGAAAGTAAAGACGCAATTAACGTGTTTGAGCAGGTTTACGCATAGTTACCATCGGGTTATTGCCCGTTTGAATAAGGTTTTGTTTTTTTAGTTTTTTTTTATCCTCTCCTGCTTTTGCGGGAGGGGATTTTTTGTTTTTATGATAGACTTGTATTACTGATGAGTCGCGGATAAGGTTTTCTTCGTATGTTCTAAAAACATTGTCTACCAAAATAGTATATTATTTTACCTTAGTCTTTTGATTTTATAAATATCTGCCTATATTTGCGGCACCTCACTACAGGTATATTATAATGAACGGTTTATTTTTACATCATCTGTCATTGCACCATCACCACCATGTGGTGATCAGATAATGTATGTTTCTACGTGAAGCAAGTAATTCCGTTTATAATTATAGTTTACTAAAACAAATCCCTTTTGAAAACACTAAAAATCGCGATCCAGAAATCGGGTCGGCTCAACGAAAAATCTGTTGAATTACTTAAAAATTGCGGCTTAAACTTCGAAAATTACAAAAGCTCGCTTATATCGCCTGTATCAAATTTCCCATTGGAAATACTATTTCTGCGCGATGACGATATCCCGGAATACGTGCAGGATGGCATTGCCGACCTGGGTATTGTAGGCGAAAATGTAATACAGGAAACTGAAGTAATAGTTAGCTACCTGCAAAAATTAGGCTTCGGTAAGTGCTCGTTAAAACTGGCGGTACCAAACAATTCGGATATTGTAAATCTTACCGATCTGAACAACCGTTCTATAGCCACTACCTACCCTGTTATTTTAGGAAAGTTCTTGCAAAAGAATGGCATTAATGCCGATATCCGCACTATCTCAGGTTCGGTTGAGATATCACCAGGTTTGGGTCTGAGTGACGCCATATGCGACCTGGTGTCAACCGGCGGCACGTTAAAAAGCAATGGTTTAAAACCTTTTGGCGATGTAATGAGCAGCGAAGCCGTGTTAATTGGCCGCAAAGGCATTGAGAATGAGATACTGGTACAGGAGTTGATACAACGTATCCAATCGGTATTACGTGCCAAGGAAACTAAGTATGTGGTACTAAACGCGCCTAAAGAAAATTTGACAGATATACTTAAGCTATTACCCGGCGTAAAGAGCCCGTCGGTAGTATCACTGGCCGAGGAAGGCTGGGTTGCGGTACATACCGTTATCCCTGAAAGGGATTTTTGGGATAGGATAAGTCAGCTTAAGCAAGCGGGCGCGCAGGGCATTGTGGTAATGCCGATTGAGAAGATCATACTTTAGCCCCCCAGCCCCCTGAAGGGGGAGCAATTGGGTGTGGCTTTATAAACAACATTTTCCTTAGGGGGTTAGGGGGCTTTATGAAGACATACAATTATTCTGATTTAAGTGCTGCTGATATAGCTAAACTGGTGCAACGTAATGTTGACCCGGCAAATGAGATACGCGCTACGGTTGAAGACATTATTGCTAATGTGCAGCAACACGGCGATGCAGCTTTAATTGACTACGCTAAAAAGTTTGACAAGGTAGAACTGAATAAACTGTATTTGGATAAAGATGAATTAGCCGAGCTGGCGGCTACTCTATCTAATGAGCAAAAACAAGCACTACAAACAGCTTACAACAATATTTACAAATTTCATCAAACGCAGGTAAAGCAGGAAGACAAAGTTGAAACTATGTCCGGCGTTACCTGCTGGCGTGAGCCCCGGCCTATTGAAAAAGTAGGCCTGTATATTCCCGGTGGTTCGGCGGTTTTGCCGAGTACTTTTTTAATGCTGGGCATCCCCGCGCGCATTGCCGGGTGCCATGAAATTGTGGTTTGTTCACCGCCGCAAAAAAGCGGAAAGGTAAATGCTTTTATTGCCTATGTCGCCGGGCTACTAAACATCGACTGTATTTATTTGGCGGGTGGTGCGCAGGCCGTAGCGGCCATGGCGTACGGCACGGAAAGCATCGCCAAAGTGGATAAGATCTTTGGGCCGGGGAATCAATTTGTCACCAAGGCTAAGACGATAATTCAGTCGACAACGACCACTGCGATAGACATGCCGGCAGGACCCTCAGAGGTTTTAGTGATCGCGGATGCGACTGCCAAATCGTCATATATCGCTGCTGATTTATTAGCTCAGGCAGAACATGGTATTGATTCTCAGTCGATTTTGGTTTCTACCTCAAGTAAAATTATAACTGATGCGATCGCGGAGGTCGACAAGCAACTGTGTGTACTACCCCGTGCTGAGATAGCCGGACAGGCCATTGCCAACTCGTATGCGGTACTTGTAAAAGACTTAAATGAGGCCATGCAATTCAACAATGTATACGCACCGGAGCACTTGATATTGGCTACCGAAAACTGGCAGCAGGTAACCGGGCAAATTATAAATGCGGGTTCTGTTTTCCTGGGTAACCTCACTCCAGAAAGCGTTGGCGACTATGCATCGGGCACCAATCACACCCTGCCTACCAGCGCTTATGCCCGGGCGTATTCAGGCGTATCGGTTGATTCGTTTGTGAAGAAGATCACCTTTCAGCATATCACTCCTGAAGGCATACAAAACATAGGGCCAACGGTAGAATTACTGGCTGAAATGGAAGGGTTGCATGCGCACAAGAACGCGGTGACGGTGAGGATGGAAAATAAATAATTAATAACCGTCATAGCGGGCGCAGCGTGGTTATCCCCGACTTGGAGAGCCGCTCTGCACATCGGGGATTGCCACGTCGCTCCGCTCCTCGCAATGACGAAACTTTAAAGACCATGTTCGACATAAATAAAATATTACGCTCCAACATCAAAAACCTAACCCCCTACTCGTCCGCACGGGATGAGTTTAAAGGCGAGGCCAGCGTTTACTTAGATGCCAACGAGAATGCTTATGGCTCGCCGTTGGATACAAATTACAACCGCTACCCGGATCCGCTGCAGTATGCCGTTAAAAAGCGCCTGAGCGAGATAAAGGGCGTGCCCCCGCGCAATATATTTTTGGGCAATGGCAGCGATGAAGCTATCGACATTCTGTACCGCAGCTTTTGCAACCCTGGTGTGGATAATGTAATCATCGTTCCGCCGACTTATGGCATGTACGAGGTATCGGCCAATATCAACGATATTGAACTGCGACGTGTACCCTTAACTGCTGATTACCAGTTAGACCTGGAAGCCATTGCCGCGCATATTGATGATAAAACCAAGTTGATCTGGATATGTTCGCCTAATAACCCTACCGGCAATTCTATGCACCGCGAGGATATAGAAACCCTGCTGGCAAATTTTAGCGGTTTAGTGATAGTGGATGAAGCCTACATTAACTTCAGTCGCCAAAAAAGCTTTATACAGGAACTGACTGAGTACGCCAATTTGGTAGTGCTGCAAACCTTATCAAAAGCATGGGGCCTGGCCGGCCTGCGGGTAGGCATGGCCTTTGCCAGCGAAGAAATTATAGAGGTGATGAACAAAGTGAAGCCGCCATATAACATAAATGAGGCATCGCAGGCTTTAGCCTTGGCAGCTTTACAAAATGTAGACCAGATAAATACCTGGATAAAAGAGATTTTAACCGAACGGGATAAACTGGTACTTCAACTAAAAAACCTTGATTTTGTACTGGATATCTATCCATCTGATGCCAATTTCATCCTGGTTAAAACCACCGATGCTAACGGAATTTACAATTACTTAGTTCAAAACGGTATTATTGTACGCAATCGGAATAAAGTTGAACTTTGCGAAGGGGCATTACGAATAACCATTGGCACGCCTGAAGAAAATGCCAAACTAATTGAAACGTTAAAAGACTATAAATGAATACCCTGAAACGCATATTGTTTGTTGACCGTGACGGCACGCTGATCACTGAGCCTGCCGATGAGCAGATAGATTCGTTTGATAAGTTGGAGTTTTACCCAAAAGCCCTGCAATACCTGCCAAAAATAGCCGCCGAGTTGGATTATGAGTTGGTAATGGTTACAAACCAGGATGGTTTAGGCACAACATCATACCCTGAAAATACATTTTGGCCGGTGCAAAACTTCGTGCTGAAGACCTTTGAAAACGAGGGTGTAAAATTCAGTAATGTAGTTGTCGACCGTACTTTTGCCAAGGATAATGCCCCTACCCGTAAACCAGGCACAGCTTTATTAACCCAATATTTTGATACGGAGAAGTATGATCTCAAAAACTCATACACCATTGGCGACCGCAAAAACGACGTGTTACTGGGCAGGAACTTAGGCGCTAAAGCAATTTGGTTAAACAATCACAGTAATTTAGGCGGTCAAGAGTTTGAAGATAAGAATTTTGAAGTTGATTTGAAGGACACCATAGCCCTGCAAACTACCGATTGGCAACAGATATACGAGTTTTTAAAAGTGGGCGAACGCAAAGCAGAACACCGCCGCGCTACCAAGGAAACCGATATTGATATTAAGATAAACCTTGATGGCAAGGGCGATGCGAAGGTGAGCACCGGTCTGCATTTTTTTGACCACATGCTGGATCAGATAGCACGCCATGGTAGCATCGACCTGGAGATTACTGCTAAAGGTGACTTGCATATTGATGAGCACCATACTATTGAAGATACGGGTATTGCCTTAGGCGAGATATTCGCTACCGTATTAGGCGATAAGCGCGGTATTGAACGCTATGGTTTCTGCCTGCCTATGGACGATTGCCTGGCACAGGTAGCCATTGACTTTGGTGGCCGCAACTGGATAGTTTGGGATGCCGAATTTAAGCGCGAAAAGGTGGGCGAAATGCCGACAGAGATGTTCTACCATTTCTTTAAATCGTTCAGCGATGCCGCTAAGTGCAACCTGAATATCAAAGCTGAAGGACAGAACGAGCATCATAAAATTGAAGCGATATTTAAAGCCTTTGCCAAAGCCATAAAAATGGCCGTAAAGCGCGATGTGAACAATATGGTTTTACCAAGCACTAAGGGGGTTTTATAAGCCCCCGACCCTAAAGGGGAGTTAATAAATAAATGGACAACAATAACTCAAATACCTATAATGCTTCTACTCCTTCTTCAGGGGGCTGGGGGGCTATAGGTATAGTTCAATACGGAGCGGGTAATATTTTCTCTTTAACTTCGGCGCTTAACCGGCTGGGGATTAGCTACGGTATGATTGAAAAACCGGAGGATTTTGACCTGTACGATCGTTATATCATCCCCGGCGTTGGCCATGCGGGGGCTGCTATGAGCAAGTTGCAGCAAACAGGGCTGGTGCCCGATATCCAAGACCTGAAAAAACCCACGCTGGGTATTTGTGTGGGCATGCAGTTGCTTACTGCCCATTCCGAAGAAGGTGATGCTGACCTGCTTAATATCATCCCGGTTAAAACACTAAAATTCAGCGACAGCGCCAACTATAAGGTGCCACACACCGGCTGGAACCGCGTGCATGCCGAGAAGGATAACCCGCTGTTTAAAGATATTCCGGCAGATACACATTTTTATTTCGTACATTCCTATTATATCAAATATAATAACCAATATACTTTAGCCTCAACAGATTATAGTTTGAAATTTTCGGCATCAATTTGGCGGGATAATTTCTATGGGGTACAATTTCATCCGGAGAAATCCGGCATATACGGGGAAACCCTCTTAACTAATTTTTCAAAACTATAGCTTATGTACATTATTCCCGCAATAGATATTTTAGATAAAAAGGTGGTGCGCTTACGCGAAGGCGATTACGGACAGGTAACTAATTATGATGTTACACTGGAAGAGATGATTGCACAGTACCAAAGTAACGGCACCAGTTTTATACATGTTATAGACCTGAATGGCGCTAAAGGTGATTTCAGTAACCAAGAGTACTTGTTCAATGTGATCCGTAAAACGGAGATGAAGGTGCAATATGGCGGCGGCGTGCGCAGTATTGATAAAGTTAAGGAGTTATTAGATGCTGGTATCCACCGTGTTATTGTGGGTACACAAGCCATCACCAACCCCACCTTTTTAGCCGACCTAAGCAAAGCCTTTGCTGGGAGTGACGGCTATTCAGATCAAATCGTTATTGCTATTGACGTGTTGGACGAAGTGATAAAATACTCGGGCTGGATGGAAAGCTCGCCTATAAAATTAATGGATTATGTAGATAAGTGCCTGGCGCTTGGTTTTTATCGTTTTCTGTGCACAGATATTAATAAAGACGGTAAATTGGGTGGTGCAGGGATTGACCTGTACACCAAACTGCTTGACCATTCGCCATTTATCAAATTAATCGCTTCGGGCGGTGTATCATCTTTAGCCGATATTGAAGCATTAAGCGAAATAAAAGTAGAATCGTGTGTGGTTGGTAAGGCCATCTATGAAGGCCGCATCAGCATCGAAGAAATACAGAACTGGAATTTAAAATCATTGATAAGTATTTAAACTGCGCCGAAGGCGCAACACGCCAGCACGTCATTGCGAGCGTAGCGTGGCAATCCCCAATAAGCAGAGTCGCTCTGTAAACCGGTGATTGCCACGTCGCTTCACTCCTCGCATGACGGGTTGGGAACAATAGCATATGTTAGCAAAACGCATTATCCCTTGCTTAGATGTAAAAGACGGGCGCACTGTAAAAGGCGTTAACTTCGTCGATCTGCGCGATGCCGGCGACCCGGTAGAACTGGCCTGGAACTATTCGCAGCAGGGTGCCGACGAATTAGTGTTCCTGGATATCACTGCTACGCACGAACGCCGTAAGACCATGATTGAGTTGGTGAAAGCCGTAGCACGTCAAATCAACATCCCCTTCACTATTGGAGGCGGTATAAACGAAATAGCGGACGCTGAGGCGCTTTTAAACGCCGGGGCCGACAAAGTATCCATAAACTCGGCCGCGGTGCGTACACCGGCTTTAATTGATGAATTAGCGAAGGCCTTTGGGGTGCAGTTTGTGATAGTGGCCGTTGATACCCGTTATGATGGCAAAAACAACATTGTTCACCTGAACGGCGGGCGCATCCCTACCGACAAGGAAACATTGCAATGGATATTGGAGGCCGAAGACCGTGGCGCAGGTGAAATCCTGCTGACATCCATGGATCATGACGGCACAAAGGCTGGTTTTGATAACGGCTTACTTAAAGTAGTGAACGATGCTGTGCACATCCCGGTAATAGCTTCGGGAGGTGCCGGGTCTATAGGGCATTTTGCAGATGTATTTAAAAAAACGGATGTAGACGCGGCCCTGGCGGCATCAGTATTCCATTATGGCGAAATATTGATACCCGATTTAAAGACAGCATTAAGAAATAAAAATATAGAAGTAAGATAAGAGACATGCACCCTACATTAGAAACGGAAAGATTGCTATTACGGCCATTTCATGTGGAAGACGCGAAGGGGATGATGGAGCTATATGCCGATCCTGATGTGATCAAATTTACCGCTGATAAGCCATTCAATACCTTAGCCGACGCGGAAAGATTTATTGCTGAGTACGATCAGTATGATAAGTACAACATGGGCAGGTTAAGTACTTTTATTAAACAAACAGGCGAGTACATTGGCTGGTGCGGAATAAAATATCTTGCTGATAAAAATGAAGTGGATATAGGCTATCGGTTATTAAAACAATACCGGGGCAAAGGGTATGCCACAGAGGCTGCCAGGGCTTGTTTAGATTACGGTTTTAATAAGTTAGGGCTGAATAAAATAATAGGGATGGCCATGCAGGATAACGGCCCTTCCATTAATGTATTTAAAAAGTTAGGATTAAAATACTCGCACAACGACGACTGCGGCTGTCACCCGGGTGTTGTTTATGCAATTACAAAAGAAGAATGGAAATAGATTTCAATAAATCAACCGATGGCCTGGTGCCGGTGGTGATACAGGATGAACATACGCTTGAAGTACTGATGCTGGGCTATATGAACCAGGAAGCCTGGGATAAAACACAGACCGATAAAATAGTTACATTCTTCTCGCGCTCAAAAAACCGTTTATGGACCAAAGGCGAAACCAGCAATAATTTTTTGCATGTTAAAGAAGCATTGGTTGATTGCGATAACGATACCATCCTGATCAAAGTTAAAGCCGACGGCCCTACCTGCCATACAGGAGCACGCAGTTGCTTTAATACAGCCTATAACCACAACTTTATCAGTCAGCTGGAACAAATCATTGCCGACCGTTATGATAACCCGGTTGAAGGGTCGTATGTGAATAAGCTGCGCAGTAAAGGTTTAAACAAAATAGCCCAAAAAGTTGGCGAAGAAGGGGTTGAAACTGTTATAGCAGCCTTAGCTGAAACCGAAACCGATCTGATCAACGAAGCATCGGATCTGGTGTTTCACTTGCTGGTACTATTGCGCGAGAAGGGGCTTTCACTTGAAACTATCGCGAAGAATTTAGAATCGAGACACAAATAGCTTGTTCATGGTTCATAGTTAATAGTTCATGGATCCCCACGCTATTTTAATTATGAACCATGAACTATCTACCATGAACTAATAAATGACAGCAGAAAAACTAACCGAACTTACCGGGCACTCCAACCCTATCTATGCACTGGAATTATCACAGAAACCGGGCATCCTGTTCTCGGGCGGCAACGATAAAGGCCTGGTGGAATGGAGCCTGAAGGATATGGCTTTTATTAAAGTGATGTTCCCGGTTAATGCTTCTGTTTATGCGATACATTGCCCTGCAGGTTATCCGTTATTGTTTGCCGGTTTGCGCAGCGGCCAGGTATTGGTGTTCGATTTTATTCAGCAAAAGCTGATTAAGGGCCTCAATCACCACACAAAACCTGTGTTTGATATCAAGTCCGTTCCATCAAAAAAAGAACTGCTGGTGGCCTCGGAAGACGGTACCGTTTCCGTTTGGCATTTGGACTCATTGGAGTTGTTGCATACAGTCAAAGTATCACATGATACTATCCGCAGTATTGCAGTCTCACCGGATGAAAAATACATGGCCTTAGGTTGCCGGGACAATTCGGTAAATATCTATAATCTTGAAGATTATACGCCTGTTACTACCTTACAGGGCCATACAATGGCAGTATTTACTACCGCTTATACACCAGACGGTAAGTATATTCTATCCGGATCGCGCGACGCGCAACTAAAAATATGGGATGCGAAAACATTTACATTGGTCAAAAATATCCCTGCGCATTTGTTTGCTATTAATCATATCGCCTGCCACCCCACCCAACCAATGTTTGCTACGGCCAGTATGGATAAAAGCATAAAAATTTGGGATGCCGATGATTTCCGACTGTTAAAAGTTATCAGTCGCGAAAAGGGTTACCCGGCCCACATACTATCGGTAAATAAGTTATCCTGGAACGGGGACCAGTTACTTAGCACAGGCGATGATAAGGTAATAATGATATGGAAGATTAATTAACCTTAAAACTTTTTTGCGCAAATTATTGTATTAATTATTCCTTAACTTAATATTAACTACCTTGAAAAAGATCATATTTTTTATATTATGTGTTACTGCATTACATGCTAATGCACAAATTACCGATACCACCAAAAAGAAAGTGGTGGATACGATCAAGAAAGATCTGTTTACCGCACCTGATACCGTTAAGCATTTGCATAGTAAAACGGGCGCGCTGATACCGCCTATCGCTATGGTGGGTTACGGTGTTAGTAGCCTCGTTATTCATCCGTTGCACAGGTTTGACGGCTATTTATATGGACAGGCCGACCGGCATGATATTGTTACCCCAACCAAACTGGAAAACTTTTTCCAATTTACGCCGGTGGTGCTAACGTATGGTTTAAACTTTGTAGGTGTACATGGCAAAAATACGTTTATCGACCGTACATTTATCTTCGTTTTAGCACAATTTATGCTGGAAGGGTCTACCTTTGCCATAAAACACGCAACACACAGGTTAAGGCCTGATAATTCCGATTACCTTTCCTTCCCATCCGGCCATACCGGTAACGCGTTTGTCGGTGCCGAATTCATGTCGCAGGAATTAGGGAAGGTATCGCCTGTGTATAGTGCCATTGGCTATAGTTTTGCCACCACCACAGGCATTTTCCGTATCTACCATAAAGACCACTGGTTTAGCGATGTTATAGCCGGTGCAGGTTTTGGTATCCTATCTACAAAAGCGGCTTATTGGGTTTACCCGATAATTCGTAACAGGTTAACTAAAAAAGGTCGCGAAAAAGAAGAAGATAAAAAGCAGGATAAAGAGATACAGAAAGACCTGAAAAAGAAACCTGAAAAAAGCTCCATCATATTACCATCGTACCAAAATGGGGCCTGGGGCTTGCAATTCGCGGCACAATTTTAACGCAGTAACATATTTATTAAACTTAAAAAGGCTGTATCTGATTAAGATACAGCCTTTTTCTTTTACTTAACAAAAGAATTATTATTATTCGAAATATTCCTTCATCCGTTCAAAGAAACTTTTTTCGTTCTTGCCTGGGTTGGGTTTAAAGTTTGGCGAATCCTGTAGTTTCTCCAGCAATTCGCGTTCTTCACGGTTTAATGCTTTTGGCGTCCAGATGTTAATGTGCACTAACTGGTCGCCCCGGTGATAGGAGTTTACTTCTGGTACACCTTTTCCTTTTAAACGCAAAATACGGCCGCCCTGTGTGCCGGGTTCTATTTTAATGTTGGCTTTGCCATCAATAGTAGGCACCTCAATACTGGTACCCAATGCGGCATCAATAAAGCTGATATGCATATCGTATATCACATTGTTACCATCGCGTTTTAAAGTTTCGTGCGGTACCTCTTCGATCAGGATGATCAAATCGCCCGGAACACCACCTCTTGGCGCGGCATTACCTTTACCGCTCATGCTCAGTTGCATACCCTCGCTAACACCTGCAGGGATGTTAATGGTGATCGTTTCTTCCCCGCGCTGTACCCCATCGCCATGGCAAACATTACATTTTGAGGTAATTTGCGAACCTTCGCCATTACAAGTTGGACAAGTGCTGGTAGTTTGCATTTGGCCCAATATGGTATTGGTTACCCGGCGTACCGAGCCGCTGCCACCACATGTTTTACAGGTTTGAAACGATGATTTATCTTTAGCGCCGGTACCATCGCAGGCTTTACATAATACCTGTTTGTTTACTTTTATTTTCTTTTCGGCACCGTTGGCAATCTCTTCCAGCGTTAACCGCACCTTAATACGCAGGTTACTACCGCGGGCTACACGCCTGCCACCACCCTGACGACTGCCGCCGCCACCGAAAAAGCCTTCAAACGGACTGCCGCCGCCAAAGATATCGCCAAACTGGCTGAATATATCATTCATATCCATGCCACCGCCATACCCGCCGCCTGCTGCCGACCCCGCATTGGCTGCATGGCCAAACTGATCATAACGCTGGCGCTTTTCGGGGTTGCTTAATACCTCGTAAGCTTCCGCAGCTTCTTTAAAGCTTTCTTCAGCTTGTTTATCGCCCGGGTTTTTATCCGGGTGATATTTGATGGCCATTTTACGGTACGCCTTTTTTATATCATCCGCACTTGAGCCTTTTGCTACACCAAGTACATCGTAATAATCTCTTTTTGCCATGTCTTTTTTATATCGGATTTCGAAATTTCGATCTCGGATTTATAATTGTTTAATTTTTCAAATTCGAAATTGCAATTCCGAATTTCGAAATCATTTTTACGCCCCTACTACCACTTTGGCAAAGCGCACTACCTTATCATTAAGGTAATAGCCTTTTTCCAATTCATCTACTACTTTACCTTTCAAATCGTCGCTTGGTGCAGGTATGTTAGTAATGGCCTCGTGAATATCCGCGTCAAATGCGGCACCTTTCGATTCCATTTCTTTCAGGCCTTTTTGGGCAAGTATGCTTTTAAATTTATGCTGCACCAATGCTACCCCTTCCTTAACGGCATTCACATCGGTTGAATTTTCCATGGCTTTTATCGCTCGTTCAAAATCATCCAGCACGGGTAACATGGCAACAATTACTTCTTTACCTGCTGTTTGCAATAATTCGGTGCGCTCCTTTTGGGTACGGCGGCGAAAGTTGTCAAACTCGGCATACAGGCGCAGGTATTTATCATTTGCCTGGGCAATTTCTTCCTTCAGTTTATCCTCAGCAGATGGACCGGCAGCAACTGTTTTTTCGCTTTCTGTCGCTTCCTCGCTGTCATTAGTATTTTCTCCTGACACTTCGTCGTGCAGATCAGTATTATCTATATCTTCCTTTTTCTTTTTCTTCAACATATCGCTAAATTTCATTATCAGATACTGCAAAACAAGTATCCTGCCATTCGCTGGTTTACGCCATGATGTCAGTGCAGTTTTTATTTTGGAGGACAGTGACAGGTAGCACTGTCAGTGCGGTTAGTTCAAAGTAAAAAGTCTTAAGTAAAAATCCAAAACAGACTTAGCACTTAAGACTTAAAACTTATATCTCCACATCTTCCAGTACCTTGCCGTTCTCGCATTTAATAATACGCGATGGGAATGTACGGATGATATGATAATCGTGTGTGGCTATTAATACCGAAGTGCCCGATTGGCTGATCTGCTTTAGCAGCATTACAATTTCTTCGGAAGTATCCGGATCAAGGTTACCGGTTGGCTCGTCGGCCAGTATAATTTCGGGGTCATTTATCAGTGCACGAGCAATAACTACCCGTTGCTGTTCGCCGCCTGAGAGCTCGTGCGGCATTTTTTTTATTTTAGAGCGCAGGCCTACCTTCTCCAGCACATCCAATGTGCGTTCGGTGATCAGGTTTTTATCTGTCCAGCCTGTAGCACGCATCACAAAACGCAGGTTATCTTCAACCGACCGGTCTGTAAGTAATTGAAAATCCTGGAAAACAATGCCCAGCTTACGGCGCAAAAAAGGCACATCTTTAGTAGCTAAAGTTTTTAAATCGTACCCGCCGGCATGTCCTTCGCCGTTGGTAATAGCTATATCACCATAAATTACCTTCAGCAAACTGCTTTTGCCCGATCCGGTTTGCCCTATCAGCCACACAAAGTCGCCCTTATCAATATGCAGATTAACATTAGACAGTATCAGGTGCTTTTGCTGAAACACATCCACACCCTGCAATTTTATAATGGTATTTCCTATCATGGTAATTTATAGCTCAAGTTTTAATATCTGGCCAAATGGCAAATCTTTAATCAAATCCATAATGTACGCTTGCTTCTCCCCTAATCCTATTTTATCCAGGTGTTTCTCGGGGCGGTCTACCCTAAAATAAGCCAGCAATGTAAATCTATCATCGCGCAGCTGCACATAGTCGGGTATTTTGGCAACGCCTTTAACTTTTATAATATACACTCTTAAGTCTTTAGTCCAAAGCCATTAGTCTGAAGTTATAAGAATCGATCTGACTTATTACTTTTAACTTCCCTGCCCCAAATGTATTGTTATTTTAAAGATTTGACAAAAAATCCATTGTATCCACCCCATCGGCATAATCCCACAGGGCCGGGTGCTGGCTTTGGCCAAAATCAACCACCTGGTTATTTACCTGCAAAGGCAAATTGCTTACTATGCACTGTATATTTTCGCTTTCGCGGGATAGCATTGCATTAACGGCGTGTTCATCTTTATAATATTCAAAAAACACAACTGCCAGCGGCGATGCCATACGTTCATCTTCCTTTACCAACAAAAAGCCATTATCCAAATGCTTATCACTATTAACTAAGTATATCGATTTATTGTAATCGTAATTATTATTGTATTTATGATGATTGATGATGGGTTGATAACTTTCAATTGATTCGAAAAATTTGTTGAAATTATATCCGCCGGGTACCAATAGCTTTGATACATTACGGCAGCCAAGCCCGAAGTAATCAAATATATCATGGCCTAATTCATTTAACTGAGCGGTGGTTTCGTTGCCTGTTAATATCGCCACACTATTCCTGTTCTTGCGAATAATATTTGGCACTTTACCAAAGTAATAATCGAAATAACGCGATGAATTGTTACTCCCCGTGGCTATTACTGCGTCAAAATCAACCAGTCGTTCTACAAAAGTGAATTGATCAGCGAAAGCAGGCTCAATAGCCACCAGCATTTTTAATACATGCTTTATTAAACGCGCATCCTGGGTTGAAGCTTTTATAAGTGCGTGGTTACCCGATGCCAGTACGCAAAGCACATCATGAAAACCAACAAGCGGTATATTCCCTGCCAATATCAGTCCTACTTTTTTAGGGTTGCCGCTTGCAGGCTCGGGATACTTATTTAACCAGGTGGCAATATCTGCCTCGTTTAGTGCACCCCCAATGGCTTTTATTGCCTGCAATGTATTTTCGGGGGTGAACCACGCGTTATAATAATATTCACTATTAATAAGGTTAGATAACTCCTCGTCAGGGGTAAGTAACTGCTGGCCCAGTAATGAAAAAGTACTAATTATTTGATTTTTTTTAAATTTTGACATATTGATGTTAAGGTTTGAAACCCTTGAACCCATTTTTTGTTATATTTGCAATCTTATTTATAAGGCAAAGTTAATTTAGAATATAAGATATTTTACAAAATGGCGATTAAAATCACCGATGAATGTATAAACTGCGGGGCCTGTGAGCCCGAATGCCCTAATAATGCCATATACGATGCTGGCGCCGCATGGCGTTTTAGCGATGGTACCGGCTTAAAAGGCGTTATTGATTTTGGAGACGGCAACACTTTAAATGCAGAAGAAACACAAGCTGCCCTATCCGACGATATCTATTATATAGTACCTGATAAATGTACCGAATGTGTAGGCTTCCATGATGAGCCGCAGTGTGCTGCTGTTTGCCCGGTTGATTGCTGTGTAGATGACGAGGATGTGCGCGAGACTAAAGAGGAATTGCTGGCCAAAAAAGATTGGCTGCACATGAACGAATAATTACATTCAATTTTCATAATATTTAAAAAAGGGGTGTATATTGTACATCCTTTTTTTGTTTTAAGGCCATTTATAAACTATATTGCACACAACTACCGGTTGTAAAAACATGGAATACGGAATTTGTAACCTTGCAATTGTTCCCTTAAGGGCCGAACCAAGTTCGCGCGCCGAAATGGTATCGCAAATATTATTTGGCGAGGTGTTTGAAATAATGGAACGTAAAGATGAATGGATACGCATTATTACTACACTGGATGGTTACGAAGGCTGGCTGAATTACCTGCAATACATTTCGCTTTCGCCAGCAGCTTACAAAAAACATCAGCAGAAAAAAGTGCCCTTAACCTATCGCCCGGTTACACAAGCCTGGAAAACGGCTGACAATAGCGTGGTATATTTGCCTGTTGCCAGCTCACTTTCGTTTTTAGAAGGTACTACATGCCATATCGGTTCCGAATACTTTGAAATTATTGGCGAAATTGGCGCAAAAGAGGATATTGCAAATACGGCTAAATCATTCCTCAATGCACCTTATTTGTGGGGGGGGCGTACGCACATGGGTATAGATTGTTCGGGCTTTGTGCAGGCAGTATACAGGCTGCAAGGTATTATCTTAAAGCGCGATGCGTATTTGCAAGCCGAGCAAGGCCAAACCGTAGACTTTTTACAATCGGCTAAATTAGGCGACCTGGCATTTTTTGATAACGAACAAGGCCACATTACCCATGTAGGCATGATGCTGAACAACAGCCAGATCATCCATGCCAGTGGCCGGGTTAAAATTGACAAGATAGACGACCAGGGAATCTTTTCGGGCGATTTACAAAAGTATACACATAAACTGCGGATAATTAAACGACTGCTTTAGTTTATTAATCATTGTTTCAACTCACCCGGTCTGCGCTTCGCTCGAGCACCCTCTCTTCACCTGCGGTGGAAAGAGGGTAACGATAATTACCAGCCATACTTTGCCCCTCTTTACGCGGAACGCGAAGAGAGGGATGACGAGCGTGGCAACGTCGGGGTGAGACTATGGATACTTCTCCCTATTTTATTACAATTTATTGATATATATCAATTGTTCGATTCAATTATAATAACAACATTTGCATGTTTAAACATTTAAATTAAAACCAAAAGATGAAAAAAACACTAATCACCCTATTTACTGCAGTAGCTTTATTAGCATTTAAACCTATTGCCGACAGTACCTGGACGGTTGATCCCGCTCACTCTAAATTAGGCTTTTCTATCACTCACATGATGGTATCTGATGTAGACGGTACATTTAAATCATTTACCGCTACAGTAACATCATCAAAAGATGATTTTAGCGATGCCGTAGTTAACTTAAGCGCTGATGTAGCGTCTGTTAGCACAGATAATGATGCGCGCGACAAACACATTAAAACCCCTGACTTTTTTGATGTGGAGAAATATCCTAAAATGACTTTCAAAAGCACTTCGTTCAAAAAAACAGGTGACAAAACTTATAAAGTAACCGGCGACCTGACATTAAAAGGCATCACCAAAAGTGTTACTTTAGATGCAACTTACCGTGGCACCTACACCAACCAAATGAATAAAAAAACTGTTGCGGGCTTTAAAGTAACCGGTGTAGTTAAACGCAAAGACTTTAATATTGGGGCTAATTTCCCAACTGCAGCTTTAAGTGATGAAGTTACGCTTACTGCTAATACCGAGTTTGTCAAAAACTAATAGCTAACTAATATGGCTTAAACGCCACAAATAAGGCCCCGATTATATAATTGGGGCCTTATTTATTTTATAATAACAGTATCATATTAGTCACCTAATAATCATGATTATTTAAATTTTATTTAACATTTAAAACATATGGTTATTTTTGCAGTCGTTTTACAGAATATATTTTGAATAAAACTACTGCAATATCCCCTATTAAAGAAAACTGGAAAATGATCTGGAACTCAACAACAAGCCGTTTCCAGTTAATCACCGGTTCTGCCCTATTGGCCATTTTGCTGGCTATTATGCCTTTCTTTTTTAATACAATTGAGAAAAGAAAAGGCATCCAACTTGACGATATTGTACTTGACCACATTCCTGCGCACAACGTATCGGTGCTGATATTTGCTATTATTTGGGGTATGGGCGCATTAGCCTTGTACCGGGCAGCCAAACAACCAGCAATGTATGTTACTTATGTTTGGGCATATTCATTTATCACCATTGTCCGTTTTTTAACAATTAGCCTGGTTAAGCTTGATCCGCCTGCTGGTTTGATTCAATTGATAGATCCGCTGACAGGTATTTTTTACGGTCACGCACAAATAACTAAGGACCTTTTCTTCTCGGGCCATACGGCTACCCTATGCCTGATATACCTCACCATCGAGAAAAAAGTTGACAAAACCATTGGCTTCCTGGCAATAATTATTGTAGGATGCCTGCTATTGGTTCAGCACGTGCACTACACGCTGGATGTGTTGGTTGCCCCGGTTGCTACCTTCGGTATTTATAAGCTGGTGGTTTGGATGCTGGGCAATAAAGACCGTGCATAATCCTATTTCAAAATTACTTTGGTGGCGCCATAGCCAAATTTTTCCTTCCGCGCATCCATAAAAGTTTGTATACGGTTGTTTTTACTAAGCAACTTATGCAGTTCGTGTTTCAATGTGCCATTGCCTGCGCCATGTATAAAAGTAATCTCGGGTAGCTGATGCACAATGGCGGCATCAAGCGCTTTTTTAAAATGGTCTAACTGGATATTTAATATGGTAGCGCTGTTTAACAATTGGTGCTCATGTTTTAGCTTTTCAATGTGCAGGTCAACTTCAGTTGCGGGCTTGTCTACCAATTGTTTTTCTTCAGCCGGCTTAAAAAAGCTCTCTTTTAGCTTTTCAGCGTCAATAACCAAATCATCCTCATCCAGGCGGATCAGCCAGCCCTGCTGGTTCATTAAGGGCACTTGTTTTTTACTTCCGGCAAAGTCTTTAGCTTTAAACCTTTCGGTAATAATAAGTGGTTCAACAGGTTTTTTATTTTGTTGTGTATAATAAAGCAACTGCAGATTAAATTGCGGCCATATTTGCAAGTCGGCTAACGGAGCGGCATATACCTTTTCAACCGATTGGGGCATTACTATGCCTGCATACTCGCCTTTGTATTGCAGATTTTGAAGCGTAGAAAGAGTAATTAATATTTGGTACGAAGTAGTGTTTACCAGGTGAAAATGCACCACTGCCGCCGTTTTTTGATCAGGGACCACGGCCAGGTAAATCCCTTTTTCAATAAAGTTTTCAGTAGCTATTGGCGCTAAGGGTTTATTATGTTTATCGTCAATAGAAATATTGTGCCCGTATACATAAGTAACTTTACTGGCAGGCACAGGTATTTCAAAATCATCAGCGCCGGTTACCCCTATCATATGGTCGTCGATGATCCGGGTAACGTACCCTTCCATGTTTTCGTCTACAAATCTTACAAAATCGCCTAATTTATACTTCATATTGTTCGCTTTTCAGCCTGCAAGTTACCAGTATTAATTGGTGCGGGCTATCCTAAAAAATAATATCTAATAAAATCACAACTTGTTTTAGTATTTTTACGTATCACAACAAAATTTGATTTTTTTCAATGATTGTGATTGATTTCAACCCCGATTAACAATGGATATTAAACCATCACATGTAACAGACCCTGCTGTTTTAAAGCATTTATTTACCCATCATCTAAACAAACTATACTACGGCAAACTGTACATTAAAAACAACCTGGCGCATTTAATTGAGGTAGCGTCGTTTAAAGCTTTACAGTTAGCCTTGCAGGAATTGCAGGAAGATGCTGAAAAGCACCTGAACCGGCTTGATGAAGTTTATAATGCACTGAATATCACCCCTTCCGACGAGGAATGCATTCCGGTAAAAGCTATATTTAAAGAAACATTTGCGCTGGAAAAGAAAGGCATTGGCATGGAGTTGCTTGGCGACATGAACATTATGCTATACATGCAACTAATTGAACACATTAACATTACGGCCTTCCGCATGCTGCGTATTTTAGGTAAAGCGTTACAGCTTAATGATATTGAACAATTACTGCTGGAGGGTTTTGATGAGTCGATTGATGATGACCGTTTGTTTATGATGATCACCAACGAGTACCTGAGTACACAGGGTTATGAATAAGATAAATGGGATAAAAAAGAGTAAAATCGAATAAAAGAAGATAAAAACAAATAAAAAGAAATAATAATAGATAAAAAATAAAACCGGGCTTTGCAGCCCGGTTTCGGTGATAGTTATTCAATACCCCTATTAAAATAACCTCTCAAAATTAAAAGATTTTTCTATTAGTGGTCCTATCTTTTTTAAAAAAATTTAAAAAAAAATTTAGCTTAATAGTAATTCTAAAAACTTAAGGTCTAACCAACGCCCAAATTTGAAACCTACCTGCTTAAAGTGCGCCACTTCTACAAACCCCAGCGATTGATGCAACTTTAAGCTCCCCGCCGATTCACTGTCTATCCCGGCAATAAGGGCATGCATGCCTTTATCCCTCGCATGACCTATAACTGATTGCACTAAAAGTTTCCCCACTCCTTTTCCCCGGTGATCAATGTGTACATATACCGAATGCTCTACTGTAAAGCGATAGCCCGGCCAGTTCCGAAACGGGCCGTAGGTGCTAAAACCAATTACCTTATTGGCTTCAGTAGCTACGAATACCGGGTAACCATTTTTCAATTTATCCATAAACCAGCTTTCGCGCATAGATAAGGTATGCACATCTTCCTGGTAAACGGCTGTAGTGTTGATAATAGCATGGTTATAGATATCCAACACAGCAGGCAAATCGGTTACGTTTGCATGCCGGATAGTAACAGTTGAATCGGGCATATGCTTGCAGAAATATTAAACAGTAAATGCCCCGAGAATACGGGGCATTTACATAATTCTTTACATCAGAAGTTATTTGCTTTCAGCTTCCTCATGGTGCATGCCGCCTTCAGGGTGCGAGGTACCATGGTGGCAGGTAACGCAGGCAATGCCCGAATTCATTACCATACCCAAAGAATCTTTCCCGGCTTTAAAATATTTTTTATTGATCTTAGCTGTCATTTTAAACATTTCGCGCGCCATCAGTTTTTCTGGTTTAGCATCGCTTGCGAAATCATTTTTGCCATCGGCGCCACGGGCATGGCAAAAGTTGCAGCGAACACCTAAGGCTTTAGCCCATTGATCCATAATACCGCCCAATTGCCTGTGTGTAAGCTTTTTAGATAAAACTTTAAGGTTTTTATATTCAGGTGCTTTGGTTTCCTGGGGCATTGAAGCCACCGCGCCGAAAACAATGAGGGAGCTAAGCCCCATAGTTATCAATAGCTTTTTGTTCAGTGTGATCATATGTTTCAATTAGATTGTGGTACCAATATACGCAACATTACTTAAATATGACAATTGTAATGAAAAAAATACGGCGTAACATCTATTATAAATATGCCTTGGTTAATTGCGTGCTGATATCCCACAATTGATCTCGGGCAGACTTATTGTTAGCCAATGATGAAGGTTTGGCAACGTGCTGCTTTTTAAAGTATTGCCCGCTTTCTTTGTCAAGCTTTGGCGCCGTTGCAAGGTATACGGAAGTTTGTGCACCTTGTTGCGCCGTAATCATAAACGGCCTGGAAATAAATTCCAAAACCTTAGCCCAACCGCTTGATTGCGCCCAAAAAGCAGTACTTACCATGCCGGGATGAAGCGCGAAGGCCGTAATACCTTTGTTTTGATAACGCTCGGCAAGCGATTTGGCAAAGTAAATATTAAACAACTTAGCCATACCGTATCTTTTGAAAGAGGAATATTCCTTTTCGGCCTGCAGGTCATCAAAATAAAGCTTACCTATCCTATGAGCTTCCGAACTTACATTGATAATGCGGGCCTGGCCTTTTTCCAGCAATGGCATTAAACTCATTGTCAACAGGAAATGGCCTAAATGATTGGCAGCAAAGGTCATTTCATAACCATCCTCACTTAGTTCCCGGGTGGCAAAAATCCCCCCTGCATTATTTATCAGTACATTTATTGCAAACAACTTTTCTTTTAATATTTCGGTCGCGGCTTTAACCGTTTTCAGGTCGGCCAAATCGCAATAAATTACATGTATATACCGGTTGTTACTTGCTGCTATAATCTCGTTACGCACTTGTTTACCCTTCTCTACATTACGCACCAGCATATATACAGCATGGTCTTTTTGCGCTAAAGCAAGCGCGGTTTCTTTCCCAATGCCGGACGTAGCCCCGGTGATAACGGTTGTTTTTATAGGCATCGCATTTGTTTAAATGTAACTAATCAATTACCCTGATCACGGTCCGGTCAAATCAAAAATTATACTATCTTGCATAGCATTTTTTGGTAAAGTATAAATTTTACGCCCGAAAAAACAAACCCGGCTAAAACAACTAAATCTACCGCACAAATACTACCTGATTTTAAAGTTTTTTAGCGACCCAACACCGCCGGAGTGAGGGAAAACAGCCTAAATAAGCTAAATAGCAATATTTTTCGCTTCGTTAACTGACGGAGTTACCAAAGACTTTATACTTTTAATATACGCATTTTCTACCAGAAAAGCATTATCGATTTTTAGCGATTTTTGGCCTTTTTTGGAATTTATCAATATGTTTTTAGCCCGACTTTCGTTTTTTTAGCGATTTTTAGAATAGGTGCTTTTGTACAGATTATACAATAACCGGGCATCGTCATCTTATCGCGTAAACAACTCCCAGTTCCCTTCAGAAATAACTTCAACGGTATCGCCGGTCACTTTAATGGCGGTCTGGTCATCTATGGCGTATGATGGCATGGGCAGCGCGTAGCGGACAGTTTTTCTCAACCAACTAATACTCCATCAGCCTTTCCCCAAACCTATATTCTTTAAATATCCGCCATTTAGAATGCTGCACGTAGGTTTCCCGTTCCAGCACAGTCAGCTTATCGGCTATAAAACTGGTTTGAAATTTACATTGCTCAAACTTTGGCCACAGCATTTTAAATTTATCCGGCGGGATATTTTTGGCTACCGTAATATGCGGGATACTATGTTTTTGAATAACCCGCATACTGTTTTGCACGCCTTTAAACCAGCGGTCTACATGGTCGTTAGTAACTACGCAGGCATAAATAGTAAAGCCGGTTTGCCCATGGGTAAAATACTTAAAATTGCTTATCTGTAATTCCTGCGGTGTCAGTAATCCTAACTTCTCGCTCATCTGACTGATAGCATGCCGGGCGGTGAAGGGTTTACACCGGTGCTGGTGGTTGATGCTGATATGGGCCGGCGAGTTCATCCCCGGGAAATCGCCTATTACCCGTGCCGAGGCCCTTTTATAACGGCCAATATCGTAGATCACATTTTTAGGTGGTGCAATCAGCATCAGGTAATCGGTGTAAGTATCCATATCTCGCAATTTTATCGGGTTTTAAAATTGCTAATATTTTTAGTAAATATCAATTATTTTTTTCATTTTTGTTTGGTGGAATTCAAACGGCATATCGTACATATCGATCTCGATTCATTTTTTGTATCGGTTGAACGGAAGTTTAACCCCTCGCTTATTGGTAAACCTGTACTTATTGGCGGCTCGGCCGATCGTGGTGTGGTAGCATCGTGCAGTTACGAGGCCCGTAAGTTTGGGATCCATTCGGCCATGCCCATGAAAACCGCTATGCGGCTTTGTCCGCATGCTATTATTGTGCGTGGCACACACGGGCGTTATGGCGAGGCATCACGCGAGGTAACGCAGATCATCCATGATACCGTTCCCCTGTACCAGAAAACATCGGTAGATGAGTTTTATATTGACCTGACCGGCATGGACCGCTTTTACGATTGTTACAAGTTTGCGGGTGAGTTGCGGCAAAAAGTAATCAAAACCACCGGGTTGCCTATATCATTCGGCTTATCATCGGGTAAAACGGTTTCAAAAATGGCCACTAACCAGGCCAAGCCAAACGGACAATTATTTGTGCCGCACGGTAAAGAAAAAGAGTTTTTAGCGCCTTTGTCTATCCGCAAAATACCTATGCTTGGCGAAAAGACCTGCCAAAAATTATATGCGTACGGTATCGAAAAAATTGGCGATCTGCAAAAAGTGAACCTGAAGTTCCTGGAAGCGGTATTTGGCAAAGCCGGGCTATTTATTTACGAGAAAGCCCACGGTATTGATCATAGCGAGATAATCCCCCACTCCGACCGTAAGTCCATATCTACCGAGCATACTTTTAATACTAACGTATCCGAGCAACGTACACTGGAAACCATTTTAATATCCATGACTGAGGAACTGGCCGGTAAACTGCGCCGCGAAAATAAGGTAGCCAGTTGTTTGGCTATTAAAGTACGTTACGCCAACTTTGAAACCCATACCATCCAGGAAAAAATACCGCTAACCGCCGCCGAACATATCCTGCTACCGGGCGTGAAAAATTTACTAAAGAAAGCTTGGAACGGGCACCGGCCTATCCGGCTTATTGGTGTTAAGCTAAGCAACCTGTGCACCGGCAGCTACCAGATAAATTTGTTTGAGGATAATGAAGAGCGCATTAAACTTTACCAGGCTATGGACCGCATTAACTTTAAGTTTGGCGATAAAACCATTTGCCGGGCCGCGGGTATGGAAATTGGCACCAGGAATTTTAATCCTTTTTTAAGGGATTGAATATTTATAAAACCCGGTATTAAAACTCGGTCCGTCATGCCGAATTTATTTCGGCATCTCATCATAAAAGTAAGCATATTGTATATATCAAAAACTACGGGACCTGCCGGGCGTGAATAGCGTGTGGGATGCCGAAATAAATTCGGCATGACGTTATTTTTTCAGTCGTTGTTTACCCATAGGGTCTCTCGCAAAAACTGGTTAAGATTAATCATATTGAGACATAGAAGAAGTTTGTCATTGCGAGGAGCGTAGCGACGTGGCAATCTCGTAGTTTGCAAATCAAGCTACGAGATTGCCGCGCTGTCGCTCGCAATGACAAAAAGTAATTTGACTACACGGGTCTCTCGCGGAGGGCCCTGTATAAGCACTTAAGGTAATACAATTACATAGCTGCGCTGCGTGGTTAGTGCAGGGTTCTCTTCCAGAGAGTCCTCACTAACGGCAAATGCCCATATTGTAAGGTTGGTTCATCGCCATTGTTGGTGTTGTCACCAACAATTTCTAACAGCCTTGCGCAGTGTTGTTGGAGACAACTCCAACAACGGCCTGAATCCTCTGCGGGATACTCTGCGCGGACGGGAATGTCTATATTGTGAGGTTGGTTTGTATTGTCTATCTTAGAATATGTACAAAGCCTTGTCTACGATTATTTCTTTAACTTATATGTGCTGTTTGCCGAAGACCAGCAAGGCACAATTCAATATTCTCGTTGCCGGAAAGAACTTCCATATTAATAGTTTCAAAGACAATAAAATATATCCCGGAACAAGTCGATTTGTGATTGATAGTGTAATGCCGCCTATTAGCCAATCAAAGTATGACCTTGAAATAAGATATACCTTGTCCAGTAATTGGGGTGGGCTTGATGAACACTGCATTGTAATCAAAGGTAACCGTGACTCTTTAGAAGCGATATATTATTTTGAACACAATTTTTCTAAAACCGATCTTCAAGGAAAGTTAAAAGATAGTGTTAAGATACTTCATAGGTATGATCGTATCAGTGCGGTTAATCAAAGGGGAGTATATGTCAAGCCGCTCAAACCCAGCACATCGTTAGACAAACTGGTAAAATTACTATTAGCTTATCATATCTGTGATACGCCCAATGATTATGAGGTTGTTGAACACCTTACTAAAAAAGGAAAGGCTCCGAAAGAAATACCATGTATGGATTGTGTTGACTTTACCTTCTATGAGGTAAAAATTGCCGGACATTTTCGAAGCTTCTTTGTTAGTAATCGATACCAGGATTATAACCGCAATATTCCTGAATTCAACGATCAACGTCAAATTGATGAGGTATTCCACACCCTCGTACCTGATATTAAAAAGTAATGTTAGATGAGGATGTAACTTGCGAAGTTGTAAAGAGGCCTATTATGTTGATAGCCCACAATTTTAACAACCCCACGCAGTGTTGTTGGAGACAACTCTAACAACGGCCTGAGTATTTATAAAACCAGCCGTCATACCGAATTTATTTCGGCATCTCATCATAAAAGTAAACATTAAAGTAAACATTGGGAATGTCTTCAAGTAGGGAAAATTACAGAGCCTGCCGAGCGTGAATAGCGTGTAGGATGCCGAAATAAATTCGGCATGACGTATTCTTCACTTGTCTACGCAGAGTCTCTCGCAAAAACGGGTTAAGATTAATCATATTGAGACGTAGAAGATGTTTGTCATTGCGAGGAGCGTAGCGACGCGGCAATCTCGTAGTTCGCAAATCAATCTACGAGATTGCCGCGCTATCGCTCGCAATGACAAAAGTAATTACCTCAAATAAACATAAGTAATCCCATCCCCACCCCTGTCGGCATGCTCGTCTTCCAGGCGGCTTACCTGTTCGTATTTGCGCAGATATTCGCGGATAAGTTTGCGCAGGATACCGTCGCCTTTGCCGTGCAGTATTTTAATGGTACCGAAACCCATCATAATGGCCCTGTCCAGTACTTTTTCAATATTATATAGGGCCTCTTCGCCACGCTGTCCGCGTACATCAATCTCGGGACTAAAATTAGCCACATCGTTGGTATTACTATTACTGTAGCTGCGCCTTACTTCTTTAGGGACTTCTTTTCTTGATACTTTTTGTACCCGTTTCTTTTTAGCAACAGTGCGCAGGTCGCCAATGGCAATGATCACATTATCCTTCACAATCTCCATCACCTGCCCGGTTGTTTCCGAATCTACCAGCTTCACCCAATCGCCTGGCTTCAGCTCATCATCAACAACCGTTTGTTTTGGTGTTTCCGGCTTAACCGTATTCTTTTGCAGTTCCTTGTTCAGGTTCTCGCGCAGGTTGCGGGTTTTCTCCTTATCGGCCTGGTTGCTTTTTATTTCAGCTATGGTATTTTCTACCAGTTTATTGGCGTCCAGTATAATATTTTTGGCTTGTTGCTTAGCATCACGAATGAGGGCCTTTTGATTTTCTTCCAGGTAGCTTTTCAACTGCTCGTTTTCCTGTAATAGTGTGTTTACCTTGCGTTGCTGCTTATCCAGTTGTAATTTGGTATCAAATATCTCTTTCTTCTCGCGCTCCAGGTCAACCAGCAGGGTATCCACTTTTTTCTGATTGGTGCCAATTTTGTTTTTGGCCAGGTTCAGCACGTTTTGCGGCAAGCCTATCTTCTGGGCTATCTCAAACGCGTAACTGCTGCCGGGCTTGCCCACTTCCAGCATGTACATGGGTTTCATCTGCACATTATCAAACAACATACTGGCATTCTCGAGACCCGGGGTATTGCTGGCAAATATTTTAAGGTTGCTATAGTGCGTGGTCACCATACCTTTTACCTTTTTATGGTTTAGCGCTTCCAGCACAGCTTCAGCTATCGGCCCGCCAAATTGCGGATCGGTGCCTGTACCAAACTCATCAATCAGTATCAGGGTTTTGCCGTTGGCGTTCTCTACAAAATGCTTCATTTTTGATAAGTGCGCGCTATAGGTACTCAAATCGCTTTCAATACTTTGGTCGTCGCCAATATCAACAAACACCTGCTTAAATACCCCAACCACACTATTATCAGCTGCAGGGATCAGCAAACCGGCCTGCGCCATCATCTGCAACAAGCCCACAGTTTTCATACATACAGATTTACCCCCCGCGTTCGGGCCCGATACCACTACAACGCGCGTCCCCTCATCTATCTGCACATTTAAAGGCACTACTGTTTTATGTTCCTTTTTAAAACTGAGGAACAGCAAAGGGTGGCGCGCGTTTACCAGTTTTATCCGCGCATCATTCACTACCTCGGGCATCTCGCCCTCTATATCCATCGCGAAAAGCGCTTTGGCCCGCACAAAATCGAGCTTGGTTAACAGACTATGGTAGGATAATAATAATGGTGTATAGGGACGCAGTTCATCCGTCAGGGCGGTTAGTATTTTTACAATTTCGCGGCGGCGCTCAAATTCCAGATCGCGCACGCGGTTATTCAATACAAAAACCTCCTCGGGCTCCATATAAACGGTTTGCCCGGATGAAGATTCGTCATGAATGAAACCCTTCAGCTTGCGTTTGTTCTCGGCCAGCAGCGGGATACATAACCGCCCGTCGCGCACGGTTAGCGATCCGTCCGCCGTCCAGCCGTTGTTGCCGGCATTTTTAAATACCTGGTCTATCTTGCGGCGGGCTTCCTGTTCGGCCCTGGCTATACCCGAGGTGATCTCCAGCAATTCGCGCGAGGCGTTAGGCCTGATCTTGCCTTTCTGATCAATCACCGCGTCTATCTTTTTCAGGATGGCCTTCTCTATAGGCAGGTGTTCAAATAAAGCTTCCAGGTTGGGATACTGCCCCTCACGCTCATTAAAATAGGCGATCACTGCAAACACCGTAGTTAGTGATGCCTGCACCTGGTAAAATTCCTCCTCGCTTAAAAAGGCACCCTCTACCCTTGCTTTATTAGCCAGCGACTTAATATCAAAAAAGTGCTGGATAGGCAAAGCGGTATCATTTTGCAGGATGTTTTTAAACTCGTTAGCCTGGCTCAGGAACTTTTGGATATTATCGTAATTGTTCATTACCTGTATCTTATCCACCATCTGCCGGCCCATTTCGCTCAGGCAATGGGTTTTTATCAATTCCTTAACATCGGTAAAACCTAATTTATCGGCACTATTTTGCGGGTACAGCATTGGCAGGTCTAACAGGTACTCTAATAGGTATTTTAACAGGCGTGTTTACAGGCGCGGCCGGTTTAGGCGGCGGCACTTTTATTTTAGCTATCGAATCGTTTTTGGTTTGCAGTATTTTCAACACGTTGTCGTAAATCTCATCCAGCTTAACGGGGTGCCGGGTATACCAGGTATAACTTTTTTTAAACTGCACCGAATCGGTATGGTATTTTTTAAATACAGCCATATAATGCCCCATGCTATATTTATACAGGCTATCGGGCGTTTGGGGTACGTTGTACAAGTCGCCGTCTACAATGTGTATATCGGCAACAATGGCGGGCATACGGTCCTCGCTTATCACATCAGCGGGCACGGGCTCTTGGCTCTGGCATGCGGCAAAAGCAAGTAATCCTAAAAAAAACAAATATTTATATATACGCATTCTGTAATTTAGCGGCATCAAGCAAAATTACGCATAAATGAGTATTGCAGATAATATAATAGCATTAAAAAGAGAAACCGACCTAAATAACGTTACACTGATAGTGGTATCTAAAACCAAACCGGTAGAAGATATACAACAGGCTTACGATGCCGGTCAGCGTATTTTTGGCGAAAACCAGGTGCAGGAGTTAGTGGAGAAATATGAGGCCTTACCCAAAGATATTGAGTGGCACCTGATAGGCCACCTGCAAAGCAACAAGGTAAAGTACATAGCGCCGTTTATCACCATGATACATTCGGTAGATAGCCTGAAGCTGTTGCAGGAGATAAACAAGCAGGCCCTGAAAAACAGCCGGGTAATTGATTGCCTGCTGCAGATATACATTGCCGACGAGGAAACCAAGTTTGGGTTAAGCTTTGATGAGGCGATAGAGCTGCTGCGGTCTGATGAATTTGCAGAATTGAAAAACATCCGCATACGCGGGTTGATGGGGATTGCTACCAATACCGATAACCAAAAACAACTTAAGGAAGAGTTTTACGAACTGGATACCTTTTTTGATGGCATTAAACAAAGCTTTTTCCGCAAGGATGATAATTTTGATGAACTATCTATGGGAATGTCCAGCGATTATAAAATAGCTATGGAGCAAGGCAGCACCATGGTACGCCTGGGCAGCACTGTGTTTGGGGCGAGAGTGGTGAAACACTGGAAGAATAATTAATCTGTCTGAACCAGGATTTAAGGGATTATAGGATTACCCGAATTTCCTGTTCTACATCGTAATTAGACTTGTAATAATTCTGAAATCATATAAATCTGTTTAATCAAGGTTCAGACAAATGACTAATGATATTTCCCTACGAATAGCCAAAAAAGAAGATTGCCCGCGCATGATGGAGCTGATACAAGAATTAGCTGAGTTTGAGCGCGCACCCGATGAAGTAACCGTCACCCTTGCTGAGTTTGAAGAAGCAGGTTTTGGCAGTAAACCGGTTTGGAAAGCTTATGTCGCTGAAGCCGATGGTGAAATTATTGGCATGGCCTTGTATTACATCCGGTATTCTACATGGAAGGGCCAGCGGTTGTATTTAGAAGATTTAATAGTTACCCAAAGCTGGCGCGGAAAAGGCGCAGGTAAGCTGCTGTTTAACCGTATGGTGCAAGAAGCGCACGAACTTGGCTTTAACGGCATGACCTGGCAGGTGCTTGACTGGAACGAACCGGCTATTAAGTTTTATAACCTATACGAGGCAGGTATCGAGGCTGGGTGGCTTAACGCTTCGCTATCTAAAGATCAGCTGGCGAAATTCAAGGGGTAATTTGCAACAAAGCGGCCTTAAAAATGTATTAAAGAGTACCGTTAAATAAACAGGAATATGAAGTACTGCTTCTTTTTATTGGCTGCCCTGGTCACTTTAGCTGCTGCCTGCTCGTGGGATAAGTCGCCTAAACATCAACCCGATATTGTTAAGGACACACTTTTATATCAATATATAACCTTTAAACAACGCGCGGCCGATTGTGGCAATAAACCCGATAGCGGTTGCACGGTTATCCAAATCAAATACCCCGCGTTTCATGGCGCCCCTGCATTGAACGATACGGTAAGGCACCGGGCTGCCGGGTTGTTCGGCGTTTATCAAAAATCGGATACCAGCTTTAAGCACTTCGCAGCACGCTTTATGAAGGCCTATCAGCAGGAAAATGCAGGGTTAAATAAAAAATGGATCTATACCCTGCAAACAACAGCCTCGGTCATCAGGCAGGATTCATCGTTAATAGCCATGCAGTTTTCGGGGTATAGTTTTAGGGGCGGCGCGCATGGCAGCAGCCTTACGATGTTTTTGAACTGGGATACCAAAGCGCACAAGGTTATCAAACTAAGTGATATTTTAGTTGATGGCTACCAACACCCGCTTGATTCTATAGGCGAAAAGATTTTCCGGGCCGAAGAGAAGATCAGCGATACCGAACCGTTAAAAAACAATTACTTTTTTGTGAAAGATAAATTCGCGCTGAATGATAACTTTCTCATTACCCCTACCGGACTGCGTTTCGTGTATAACGAGTACGAAATAAAGCCTTACGCTGCGGGGAAAACAGAACTTTTTATACCATATACACAAATTCAACCATTACTGCGGCCTAATACCGTGGTTTCTCAATATCATTAATAATGCTGGTTTATAAATTCGGAGGGGCATCGGTTAAGGATGCTAAAGGCGTGATCAACCTCGCCAATATTGTGAAGCGGAACGAGGGGCAGCAATTGCTGATCGTGGTATCGGCCATGGGCAAAACCACCAACGCGCTGGAAAAACTAACCAAAGCCTATTTTAATCAGGATGGCGATATTCACGACATTTTTGAAGATATTAAGCAATATCACTATAAAATAGCACAGGACCTTTTTGGCAGGAACGACGACATCCTTATAGACCTGAACAATACTTTTGTAGAGATTGACTGGATGCTGGAAGATGATCCGCACGATGATTTTGATTTCATTTACGACCAGATCGTATCCATTGGCGAACTGGCAGCTACACGCATCGTCAACGCTTATTTGAACCACTTTGGCATTAACAGTACCTGGCTTGATGTAAGGGGCTATATCCATACCGATAATAGTTATCGCGAAGGCGTGGTGGATATGGATAAAAGCTGCGCTATTATACAAAAAGAGATACCGGCCATGCTTCAAAAAGGGGTAGTAGTTACACAGGGTTTTTTAGGCGGCACATCCGAGAATTTTACTACTACACTCGGGCGCGAAGGCTCGGATTATACCGCGGCCATATTTGCAGCTTGTTTAGGTGCGAAATCGGTAACTACCTGGAAGGATGTGCCGGGTATTTTAAATGCCGACCCAAAGTTATTTAGCGATACCGTGAAGTTTGATGAGTTAACCTATAACGAGGCCATTGAAATGACCTATTACGGCGCATCGGTTATACACCCTAAAACTATTAAACCTTTACAAAACGCCGGGATACCGTTATGGGTAAAGCCATTTAACGATGCCAACGGTACCGGGACGATCATTAAGGAAAAGTCTGATCAAAAATTTACTAAGCCGGTTATCATTGTTAAGTCGGGGCAAACATTACTATCGGTTTCAACTAAGGATTATTCATTTATTTCTGAAGACCACCTGAGCGATATTTTCCGCCTGTTTGCCAAAAACCACGTGCATATTAATATGATGCAAACTTCGGCGCTTAGCTTTACCGTTTGTTTTAATGTTTATGACGAACGCCTGGCCAAATTACTGGCTGATATGAAGCAGAATTATAGAATAAAATACAACAGCGGTCTTACCTTATATACCATGCGGCACTATCAGCAAAGCACCCTGCGCGATCTGGTGAGTGATAAAACAGTATTGCTTGAACAAACCAGCCGGAATACCGCGCAGGTGGTGGTGAGGTAGTGTAAAAGTTTGTCATTGCGAGCGTTAGCGTTACAATCCCGTAGTTCGCAAATCTGACTGTGAGATTGCCGCGTTGCTACGCGCCTCGCAATGACAGTGGTGTTGATTAAATAATAAATTCCTAACTTGCTTAAAAACAATAGTCATATGAAAAAGCAATTCATACTATCAATCATCCTGATGTTTGTTATCAGGGCAATGAGCTTTGCCCAGGATATGCCATCAACCGAAACCGTGATGAAGGAAGCTTATACGCAGGCAGCTAAGGAACACAAAAATGTAATGGTTATATTCCATGCATCGTGGTGCGGCTGGTGCAAAAAAATGGAGGCTTGTATTAACGATCCCGCGTTAAACAAAATGTTCACCGATAATTATGTGATAGCCTACCTTGACGTAATGGAGCAGCCAGCCAAAAAGAACCTGGAAAACCCCGGATCGTTAGAATTGATGACCAAGTATAAAGGAGAAAAAGCAGGCTTACCTTTTTGGTTTATTACTGATGCTAATGGCAAAGAACTGGCCGATAGTCAGGTGCGACCCGCGGGCGCCGGGTTTGATACTTATGGTAAAAGCGTAGGCTGCCCTGCCGATGCTGATGAAGTGGCATTTTTCACCAAGATCCTGAAATCAACATCAAAATTAACTGATGCCGATCTGGCCATCATCAGTGAGCGTTTTGCTAAAAACAAACCGGCGCCGGTGGTGAAACCCGTAACGAAACCAGCGGCTACATCGAGCATGCGGTAATTTTTTAAAAGAACAGTTATAAAAAAAGCGCCCCGAATATTCGGGGCGCTTTTTTTATGTTGAATTATATTAACTGCGTTTGCTAAAGGGCACGTTATAAATGCGGGGTAGCCCACTTACGTAATGCTGCCATAATACCACACCGCTGCTGATAATGATAATGTTTTTCATGATATACTGCCCCAGTAAGGTAAAATCGTATGGCAGGTGCATAAATGTTTGATGAGGAAAAAACAAAAACGGGGTGAATGTAAAAGCCATGTGAATAAACATCATTATTAAAACAGCCTTCATCCATTTACAGCAAATAAATAAAACACCTAAACTACACTCCCATAGGGCAAGGGTTAGTATGGCTACATGATCGGGCAACAAGCCGAAAGTTAACTGATGTATAGTTTGTGAAGCCACCTGCTCGGCCGGACTAAGCCCAAAAAAGAATTTCAAGATACCAAACCAAAGGTAAATGATACCAATGCTGATCCTTAAAACAGCCATGGGGCTATAGGTTGTGGCTTTTACTTCTGTCATGGCTATATCATGTTCAAAGGGTATTTCCCAATTGGAGCAGGATTTTACCCGATGGTTTAACAGAAGATGAAAAATAGATGAATTACTTAAGCATAAGGTTAAGCTGTTGAATTTGTAATAAGTTTTATCCCAGCAAGGTCACCCTGCGAATACTTGAAATTGGCTGTAATTGTATTTATGTCATTTCGAACGAGGTACGAGGAGAAATCTTATACGTGCGTTAAGGGCGTTTACTTGTTCGGGTTAGGAAGGGGGTGCCAGCAGCGAGGGTTTCAAGACGAAAAAAAAGCTTCTCCCCGCCCTGCGTCTCAAATTTTCGCAAGAGAGCGATTTGAAACGGCATTCCCGCCTTCGCCGTCCCGCTTTTTTCGTCAGGCCTGCGCTTTTTTTACAATCTTTTCCACCATGTCGTTGAGGTATCAAGCAATGAAGAATAAAAAGAAAAAGCCCGATAGAGTTAACCATCGGGCTTTTCTTTAGTATAAAATGAATCTTAATTATCATTCATCACCCTAACTTTTAAAAAGCTTGGATGTATGGCACTGGTATAAACCTTGTTGGTTGATTTTTGGAAATCACTTTCTTTGGCCTTCATAATATCAACAAACTTTTGCGGGTTGCGGTCGATAAGCGGGAACATGCTGCTTTGCACCTGCACCATAATGCGGTGGCCTTTTTTAAAGGTATGCAGTATATCCTGAAGTTCCCAGTTTACCGGGGTTACTTTGCCGGGCACAAATGGTTCGGGCTTATCAAACGCGTTGCGGTATTTGCCGCGCATGGGTTCGCTGCGTACCATTTGCTGGTATCCTGCCATTTTCACTTCTTTTGTGCTGCCATCCCTGTTTTTAAGTGTATTGTTGGGCGCGTCATCAGGATAAACATCAATTACTTTAACAATAAAATCGGCATCGGTGCCGGTAATAGCCACTTTAAGGTTAGCCCATATATTGCCGGCAATGGTTACGTCTTTATCCAGCACGTCGCTGGTATAGCTTAAAATATCTTTACGACCGGCCAGGAAACGCTGATCGCCAACCATATATTCACGGTTCATATCCATGCTTGGCTCAGGTGTAAATGGCACTGGGTTTGCCGGATCGGATACGTAAGCATCGTAGCTATCTTTAACACCTTTTGGAGCAGTAAAACTCAGTTTGCCACCGGGTAACAGGTACAGGTTTTTCTCTACCGCTTCAACCGGCGGCCATTTTTTGTAGGTCTTCCACTTGTTAACGCCGGTTTCAAAAGTATTTACCGGTGCCAGATTTTCAAGCGGCGTACCCTTCAGGTAATGGCTAAAAAAATTAAATTCAACATGTTCGCGATACCAGGGGCCGGTCGGGCCTCCAAAGGTAACATCGCCTAAAGCATCGCCATCGCCACGCGCCCAGCCACCGTGTACCCAGGGGCCCATAGTAAAATAAACAGGCGTAGCCGGGTTTAATTTAGCCAGGGTTTTATAAGTATTAATAGCGCCATACAAATCTTCGGCATCGTACCAGCCGCCGGTTACCAATACCGCGGTTTTAATATCGTGCAGGTGATAAAGCACGTTACGGTCTTTCCAGTGCTGGTCATAATTGGGGTGGTCCATCATTTCGTTCCACAGGCGGATGGTGTCTTTATAATACTTATCATTGGTGTTCTTCATCGAACCCATTTTCATAAAGAAGTCGTAGCCATTATTGGTACCCGGATCGAAACGGCCTCCCCTACGCTGGGTTGGCTTATCATCCTGGCGGTTGGTGAAGCCGGGATAAAAACCGAAATTTGCTACCAAAAAGAACGCGCCGTTATGCCAGCCATCGTCGCGCCACAGATCGGCAATGGGCGCCTGCGGCGATGCTGCAACCAGCGCCGGGTGACGGCTTAGCAAAGCTGTTGTGGTATAAAATCCCGGGTAAGATATCCCCCACACGCCTACTTTACCATTGTTGTTGGGTACATTTTTCAGCAGCCAGTCTATCGTATCATAAGTATCTGTCCCCTCATCAATATCCTTGTTTGTTTTGTGGTTTTCCAGTTCGGGGGTCATTTCCTCGTAAATACCCTCACTCATGAAACGGCCGCGCACATCCTGGTATACAAAAATGTAACCATCGTGCAAAAACTGCGACGACGGGCCCAGGCTGCTCTTATAAGTATCAGGCCCGTACGGCGCTACGCTGTAGCAGGTGCGGTCCATCATAAACGGATATTTTTTAGTTTGGTCCTTTGGCACGTATACCGATGTAAATAACTTTTTACCATCGCGCATGGGTATCTGGTATTCAAACTTGGTATAGTTAGCCTTTACATACGCGGCGTCTTCGCCAGGGCCGCCACGCTGGGCAAAAGCACCCAGGGTAGTGATTGACAGGATGATCAGTATAAATTTCTTCATGGGGTTTTGTTTGATTGTTAAAAATACAGAATAAAAAGAAAAGGCCCCGATAAATCGGGGCCTGAACAAATATTTTACTTAATTAATCATTGTCATTTCGACCAACGGGAGAAATCCTATATAACATGCTTATCACGCGTATAAGATTTTTTCCCTTCGGTCAAGAGAGTAGTTCTCCTCGTACCTCGTTCGAAATGACATTTCTTTTTTACTCATTAATCGCTTTCACACCGGGCAATTCCTTGCCTTCCATATATTCCAGCAAAGCGCCGCCGCCGGTTGATACGTAACTTACCTCGTCAGTCATGCCAAATTTGGCAACTGCCGCGGCGGAATCGCCGCCACCTATTAGCGAGAAAGCCCCATTATCGGTTGCTTTGGCAACAGCATCGGCAATAGCTTTGGTCCCTACTAAAAATTTCTCCATTTCAAAAACTCCCATCGGGCCGTTCCATAAAATGGTTTTTGAGTTTTCTACCACTTCACTAAATAGCTTCACTGTTTCAGGGCCAATATCCAGGCCCATCCAACCGTCGGGGATCTCGCCGGTTTTAGCTATGTCTGTGTTCGCATCGTTAGAAAAAGCATCAGCGGTAACATTATCTACAGGCAACAGCAGTTTCACACCTTTTTCTTTAGCTTTTTTCTGCAGGCTAATGGCCAGGTCAAGCTTATCTGCTTCTACCAGCGAGTTACCTATCGTGCCACCATCGGCCTTAGCAAAAGTATAAGCCATACCACCGCCAATGATCAGGTTATCTACCTTATCCAGCAGCTTTTCTATCAGTTCTATCTTATCAGAAACTTTAGAACCACCCATAATGGCCGTAAATGGCTTAGGGGCATTATTCAATATCTTTTCAGCGTTGGTCAACTCGGCAGCCATCAGGTAACCAAAATACTTGGCATCCGGAAAAAATTGCGCAATGATAGCGGTTGAAGCATGCGCGCGGTGAGCGGTACCAAAAGCATCGTTCACATAAATATCGCCCAGCTTAGATAGTTTTTCGGCAAAGTCCTTATCGCCCTTCTCCTCTTCTTTGTAAAAGCGCAGGTTCTCTAACAATAATACTTCGCCGGGATGCAGGGCTTTAGCTTTAGCAACAGCGTCGGCGCCAATACAATCGTCGGCAAACTCCACTTGCTGCCCTAACAGATCGGACAAATGTTTTACCACATGCTTCAGCGAATATTTATCATCAGGGCCGCCTTTAGGCCTGCCCAGGTGCGACATTAGGATAACGGCACCGCCATCGCGCAGTATCTTCTGGATGGTAGGCAACGCGGCCGTCATGCGGTTATCGTCGGTTATATTAAAATTTTCATCTAAAGGAACATTAAAGTCGACCCGGATGAGCGCTTTTTTTCCTGAGAAACTTATTTGATCTACTGTTTTCATACAATGGTTAAATGGTCAGAATTATAAATTGCGGCCAAAATCAGAAAAATAATCTTAAAACGGGAACGCAAAAATGAATAAGGTGTTTGCTATAGCAAGAAACTTCACATTATCTTAACATACATTACGTAATGCGGGCCAATGCCGGGCACTTCAAACTCGGGCGATATAATTTCAAAACCGAGTGCTTTATAAAATGGTACGGCCTTTTTCCGCGCATTGCACCAGCAATAATTTACTTTTTGGCCGCGCATGTATACAATGGCAAAGTTCACCAATTGGTTGCCTATCCCCTGCCCGCGATATTTTTCGATAGTAGCCATGCCCCGCAATTGGTAGGCTTTGCCCTCATAGCCTTCATAGTTCTGAGGGTGAAATGAGGCGATACAAGCCAACTCATCGCCAACATAATAACCTAAATGAAAGGCGTCCTGATGATCATCGCCGGGGAAGCGGCATTGGTCTAAAGTTAAACGCCCTTCGCGCAATACTTCGTTACGGATAGGCAGTACAGCCCCGGCATCAATAAACTTGATCATTTTAAATCTTTTATTTCTTCCACCAGGTCGGCCAAGCGGCTGGAATAACCCATTTCATTATCGTACCAGCCCACCACTTTCACCAGGCCGCCTACAACCGAGGTCAGCAACGCGTCAAAAACGCAGCTATGCGTATTGCCTAATATATCTGTAGACACAATTGGGTCTTCGGTATACTCCAATATATTTTTCATCGGCCCGTTGGCAGCTGCTTTAAATGCTGCGTTTATCTCCGCCACGGTGGGCATGGTTTTAAGGGTGCAGGTAAAATCCGTTAGCGAGCCGTTCAGCACCGGCACACGGATACCAGCCCCGCCCAGTTTACCGTCTAAATGCGGGAAGATAGAGGTAATAGCTTTGGCTGCCCCTGTAGTAGTTGGAATAATTGACCCGGATGCCGCACGCGCCCTGCGCAGGTCCTTATGCGGTGCGTCGTGCAGGTTTTGGTCGCCGGTCATGGAATGCACGGTGGTTATGTAACCATCTATAATGCCCCAGTTATCGTCCAGCACTTTTATTAATGCGGCAACATTATTGGTAGTGCACGAGGCATTGGAGATGACCTGTGCTTTTAAATGTGCGTCATCATCATTAACACCCAACACAGTTGTAGGAATATCCTTATCTGCTGATGGGGCTGAAATAACAACCTGCCTGGCGCCTGCCGTTAAATGTTGCGTTGCCCCTTCACGGGTGGTAAATTTCCCGGTCGATTCGATAACCAAATCGATAGCTAATGCGCCCCATGGTAATTGGGAAGGGTTATTTAGCGCGAATGTTTTAATGGCTTTTCCGTTTACAATCAATTCGTTTTCGCCGGCAAGCACCGTCCCGCTAAATCCCCGGTGCACGGAATCGTACTTAAATAAATGGGCCATGGTTTGGGTATCGGCCAAATCGTTAATAGCCACCACTTCGATACCTTTTTTTTGCAGGATATTCCGTAAAAAAATACGACCGATGCGCCCGAACCCATTAATAGCTATTCTCATTCCTGATAGAATTTATGTGCGCAAATCTAAATAAAAATAAGGAAGCGTTGCATGTTAGCAAACACTGTGAAACAAGGGTGACATTAAGAAAGGAGATACAGGGCAGAGATGCGTTCCCGCTCCTTACAGCGGATGCAAAAGGTAATTGTCCAGTTAAACAACAGCGAAGATACTGCTATTACAATAATCATAACCGTGCTGCCAAAACCACTAAACATTATGGCCAGTGCAATACTGATAATATTTACGGCGGCCAGTAGTGCTGTGGTTTGCATATGGTTAAAGCCTAAACGCAATATGCGATGATGAATATGGTTCCTATCGGCCCGAAAGGGGGACCTTTTATTCAGTATACGAATTGAGATTATACGAAAAGTATCAAAAATTGGCCCTATTAATATAGCAATTGAAAGCGCCGGTATAGCGTACACATGTGGTACGGCGCCATCAATTATTTTACCCGATTCAATAAATTTAATGGCCATAACTACGGTGACCAGTCCGATTAACAAAGAGCCGGTATCGCCCATGAAAATTTTAGCCGGGGTAAGGTTATAGCGTAAAAAACCTATTAATGCCCCTACCAGAGCCAGGCATACGCTGGCCAGTTCGTACTGATGGGTGTAGATAAACAAGGTTGCAAACGCGCTATTGGCAATAATTCCGGTAGTTGCGGCAAGGCCGTCAATGCCATCAATTAAGTTAAAAGCATTAACAATTAACATAACGGTGAGTATGCTAAAAATTACACTGATGCTGTAGGGCATGGCATGCACGCCTAATACACCGTACATGCTTGTTAAACGGATATCGCCGGGGATTACTAAAATAGCGCTAACTACAAATTGCACAAAAAACTTTGTGCTTGGGTTTACCCCCGAAAGGTCATCTTTTAAGCCCATTGCAAATAATATTACACAGGCCGTAAGTAAATAATTTACCGATAACTGCTTGCCTGTTACACAAAAAAGCAATAGGGTAATTACAAAACTTACAAATATTGCAATACCCCCCAGGCGTGGTATCCCATGGTCGTGTTGTTTACGAAAGTGGCCCAGGTCGTCGTATAAATGCCGGGTACGCGCCACGTGTAAAATAGAAGGTATGGCCTGCCAGCTAATTAGTAACGACAGCAATAATATTAAGGCATAATAATACACCTGGTGATTGTGTAAAAATTCCGGCATTATCAATAGTTTATATAAATTTTAGGCCATTTATATGGCTCAAATATATCAAATAATAATTATTTGATATTGATATACTGGGTAATTTTACGCAGTGGTTTTAATACAATGGCTATATACGGAAAAGAGAGCCCATTAGTTCGCATTGCCTTAAAATCATTCTTCCAGGCGCTTATTCTATTCTTTATACTTTTATTGCTTACACCACCGATAAGCATTTTCACTACTACCTTATTAAGATATTCAACTTTAATTTTATGGACATGTATAAACCTCAGCATCAATTCATAATCGGTGGCGCTGCCATATTGCGGGTTATACAAACCAAACTTGTTAAACAACTCTTTTTTCACATAAAACGAAGGATGGGGTGGCATCCAGCCCTTATTGAATGCGCCATGTTTGTACACTCCCGCCTGCCATTTACGTATCACTTTTTCACGCTTGTCTATGTAATCAACATCACCGTATACGGCGTCGGCCCCGGTTGTTTCAAACATATTGTTTATCGTTTTTAATATATCATTCCCGGCAAAATGGTCATCAGCATTCAGTAAGCCTATAATATCGCCGGTGGCCTGTTTTATACCTTTATTCATAGCATCGTAAATGCCATTATCGGGTTCGGAGATTATATAGTGAATATGCTTTTTATATTTATTGGCGATGATAAGGGTATCATCTGCAGATTGTGCATCTATGATAATATATTCCAGATTTGGGTATTGCTGGCTAATTACAGAATTAATGCAAAGTTCAATGGTATCGGCAGCATTAAATGTTACTGTTATTAATGATATTTTCAAAATGCCGCTGATAAATTATAACTTATTATAATGCAAAATTATACTATTTTTGAAATTCCATGTTTAATATATTTAAACATGGTACTGATTAAACACTATGCGTTTTAAAATTCTCCCTTTTTTAGGTGTAATTTGTTTGTTATGCTTTTCGTGCTCATACAAACAACAGCACGCGCTATTCCAGGACAAGCCTACACAAACAGCCAATATTACACAGGGAACTATTCCAACTGCATACCATATTAAAGCCGACGATATTTTACAGATCAGGAACCTGGAAAACTATAAGTTTTTAGCGCCTGTTGAAGGTGTAAGCAGCACTGCTGGCAGCGATGGGGCTGGTTCACAAACCTACCAGGTTGAGGAAGATGGCAGTGTAACATTGCCTGTTATTGGCCATATACCTGTAGCAGGACTGACACGATATGAGGCCGCCCGCAAAATTGAAAAACTTTACCGCGAAAATTTGCTTAAAAACGCAATTATCGAATTAAAAGTGCTAAACCTGAAGGTTACCGTATTAGGCGAAATAAAATCGCAGGGAAACTACCCGCTTCTGAAAGATAAGACGACACTGATTGATATAATTGGGCAGGCAGGCGGCCTGAATAACGCGGCTGACGAAAAAAACGTAAAAATTATAAGGAAGGAAAATGGCTCCCAAAAAACGATTTGGGTTGATTTAAGCGACGTTAATATATTAAACAGCCCTAATATCATTCTTCAGGATGACGATATTGTTTATATTGCACAAAACAAACGGGCTGTGCGGGATGATAAGATCCAAAATTTCTCGACACTGGTACAACCATCATTGTTGATTTTTAATACAGCGCTAATTATATATACGCTTTTCAGGTAAATGCAGGGGACAGATAAGTTTCAGAAGAAATTACCGAATCAGGAAATTGATTATTTTAAAATAGGCAAGATCCTGTTAAGCCGCTGGTATTGGGTTGCAGGTACTGTTTTACTATGCATGGGTATTGCCAAAGTGTATTTGTGGGTTACCCCTAAATTGTATTCAAGTTCTGTAGCGACCCTGAAGTTTGAAGATAAAAAATCAGAAATATCCGACCTTGGCGGCAATTTTGTTACAAATACTAACAACACATCTAAAATACAAAGCGAGGTTTTTGTTATCCAAAGCAGCCAGCTTATTTTACGCGCTATTAAAAAACTGGATTACCGCGTTAGCTTTTATCTTTCGGGCCGCTTACGTACTTCTGACCTGTACCCGCAAAAACTGCTGGATATTCAATTCATTACCTTAGACAGCGTTAACTTTTACAGGGATAAAATTACGTTCAGGCCGGTAAATAATACAACGTTTAACTTATCCTATCAATTGGGTGGTTCAAAAGTTACCCAAAAAAACTATGCATATAACACCCCGGTAACTATCGGGCCAACAACATTCAGCATTAAATACCCCGGCGAATTAAGCAGCGGCACTATAATTATATTCAAGTTTAACTCGCCCGAAGATTTCCTGGGCCGGGCAAAAGGCGGTTTGCGCACCGGCGAATTAGTAAAAAACTCAAACATCATTACCCTGCAGGAAACCGATCTGAACCCGGTGTTTGCATCCGATGTGCTTAATGCTATTTTAGATGAGTACCTGATATATGACAGGGAACAAAAAACAAAATCAGCGTCGCAAATCATCAAATTTATCGACCGGCAGTTATCTTTTCTTTCCGACTCGGTTAAGGGGTCAGAAAAAGATGTTCAGGAATACAAACAGCGTAATAAAATAGTCAACGTAAATTCAGCTGCAGAAAATGTACTTGCAAAATCAAAGGATATTGAAGCGCAGCGTTCATTATTGAGGATGCAGTTATTAGCTATCGATGAGTTTAAAGATAAACTGATAAGGGAAAAGGATAATGCTAACCTAAACTTTAATCTTTCAGGTACGGTCGACCCATTGCTATCGGGTATTATCACTACTTTTAATAGTTTAATAGCCGAAAGAAACAGCCTGCTTAAAACCTATACCAATAATTCGCCGCCTGTACAGGATATTAACAACCAAATATTGCGGATAAAAAACGCGGCGCTTTCTAATGTCAACTCTACACGTGAAACCATTCAGCGTAACCTAAGTTACATGGATGGCCAGGCAAACTCCGTTAATCAGCAAATAGCAACCCTGCCGGTTGCCGAACGGGATATGATAAGCCTTGAGCGTAGTTTTGAGATAAACGAAAAGGTATTTAACATTCTAAAAGAGAAAAAACTTGATGCCCAGATCAGTAGTTCGGCTATTTTGCCGGGTGCATCAATAGTTGACCGGGCACAGCCAAACCTGGGGCCTATAGCACCAAACGAAGAGCAAATAAACCGCAATGCCATATTAACCGGCCTGCTGGTGGGCCTGGCCATTATTGTGCTGATAAGGGTATTAAACCCATATATTTACGATAAAGAAACAGTTGAGAGTTTAACAACTGTACCCATTATTGGGGTTATCAGAAAGTTTCCCGGATCAATAGACGAAGATAATTCGCAGTTATTGGCTATCAGTAAACCCCGGTCTATTTTTGCAGAATCGGTAAGGTCGGTACGTACCAACCTTAACTTCCTGGCATCAGAAAAAGAAAGTAAGGTAATTTGTATCACATCGGAAGTTGCGGGTGAAGGTAAATCATTTGTAGCGGTAAACCTTTCCAGCACCTTAGCTTTAATTAATAAACGGGTTATACTTATCGGCGCCGATTTACGCCGGTCGCGTATACACCGCACGTTTAATATCCCTAATGATTTAGGATTAAGTAATTACCTGGCCAACCAGGCCACAAGCGATGACATTATCCATCATTCTGAAGTAGAAAATCTTCATTTTATCATTTCGGGGCCAGTACCGCCAAACCCCTCCGAGTTATTACACTCACACAGGATGAATTTACTGATCAGCGAATTACGCACCAAATACGATATTATCATTATCGATACCGCCCCTATTGGTTTAGTATCCGATTCAATCCCGCTTATCAGGGTAAGCGATATTAATGTTTTTGTGATCCGGTCGGGCAAATCAAAATATTACGCGGCAACAGTACCACAGCGTATAGCGCAGGAATATCATTTAGATAACACGGTAATTGTGCTGAATGCATTTGAGGAAGATCTGCTGCACTCCAGGTATTATACCACCAAATTTACCGGCGAAGGTTATGGCAGCCGGTACTATTATTATTCGGATTACTCGGGTTATACCAGTTCGGGCTATTATGTGGATAATGAAGAAAAAAAATGGTGGGATATCAGGCGATGGTTTAAAATATAACATATGGCTTTAGGGCTAAATCATCATACAACCCAATGGTACCCGGTGTATACACATCCGCGTGCTGAAAAAAAAGCTTACGAAGCGCTGGAGAAAAAAGGAATTGTAACCTATTTACCCTTGCGTAAAACCTTAAAGCAATGGAGCGACCGGAAAAAGTGGATAGAGGAGCCTTTTATAAAATCGTACTTGTTTGTAAATATTAAACCGACTGAACAAGCCGAAGTATTGATGACCAAAGGCATTGCACGGTTTATTTACTTTTCGGGCAAAATCGCATCAATGCCCGACAGGCAAATTGAAGACCTTAAGCTGGTATTGGCCAGTGCCGTGGATATTGAAATTACTGAAGAGGCTTTGCAACCCGGCGAACGGGTACGCATAAAAGCTGGTCCGCTGAAGGACCTGGAGGGCGAAGTGGTTGCTTACCGCTCTGAAAAACAATTAGCGTTACGTTTTGAAAATATTGGCTGCTCTATCATTATCCATGTAGGAGCGTCATTAATACAAAGGATCTGACATTTAATGTTGGGTTCTCTTTAGAGAACAAGCGTATTTTAATACACTGAAATACAATAAGTTACAATTAAAAATGTAACTTACGGGGCGAAGCTGTGCCCTAATGAAAAAATAAGATATGTGCCGAATTGCCGGTGTAATTTCAACTAAACTTTCGCCAGAAGAGCTACTGGACAAAACCCGTATGATGTGCCAAACACTGGCACATGGCGGCCCCGACGATGAAGGCATTTATCATTCAAAAGAGTTTGGACTGGCATTTGGGCACCGCAGGCTAGCTATTATTGACCTTACCGCAAGCGGTCATCAACCAATGGCTGATGCTGAACAAAACATAGTTATAACTTTCAATGGCGAAATTTATAACTATCCAGAATTAAAAGAGGAATTGGCCGGTACAGGCATAAACTTTGTTTCAGGCAGCGATACGGAGGTTATTATTCAGGCTTACCTAAAATGGGGTACCGATGCATTCGCCAAACTGCGCGGTATGTTCGCGTTTGCCTTACACGATAAACAAAAGGGCCATACCTGCCTGGTACGTGATACATCAGGCATAAAACCTTTATATTACCATATAAATAACGGACAGCTAAGTTTTGCCTCGGAAGTTAAGGCGTTAAACAAAGCCGGGCTGGCAACACAGCCTGATAGTGAATGGCCCATACGTTTTTTAGCTTTTGGGCATATCCCCGAACCATTTACTACTTTAAAAGATGTATTTAGTTTACCTAAGGGGCATTATTTAATTTGGGATCACGGGGGTAACCATCATCAGATAAAACCTTATCAATTAACCGGCACAAATACTGAACCGATAGATACAGCTGCCGATGCCCAGAATAACATCAGCACCGGGTTAAACAAAGCAATTAAACGTCAGCTGCTGGCAGATGCCCCTATAGGGGTGTTTTTAAGCGGCGGCATTGATTCGAGCCTGGTTACTTTGCTGGCTTACCAGTATAAAAAAGATGAGTTGAAGACAACTTCCATATTTTTTAATGAACAGGCTTATAACGAGCGGCATTTTCAGGATATTGTTTTAAAAGGGACTGGTGCATCAAACCAGCAGCACCTGGTTCAACAGCAGGACTTTGAAGACTCGTTACCAGCAATAATGACCGATATGGATATGCCAACAACCGATGGTATAAATAGTTGGTTTATTAGTAAATATGCCAGGCAGCAAGGGTTAAAAGCGGTACTATCGGGCTTAGGGGGCGACGAGTTATTTGGCGGCTACCCCTCATTTAAACGCGTCGAATACTTAAAATATCTAAAACTGATACCTTCGCTACTTTTAAATTTTATTGCGAAAGTAAGCGTCGGCCCTTTAAAGCGGGTGGCTTTATTGACACACAACCACCCGTTGGCCGATTATCTTTTTTTACGCGGGCTGTTTGTGCCTGCCGATATTGCTAAAATTTTAAATGTGGATGAAAGCTATGTAGCAAAAGTATTGTTTGCCACACCGCTTCACCTGGGCAACCTCACAGACACGCAAACAGCTGCCTGGTTTGAAACAAACTTGTATATGCAAAACCAGCTATTACGGGATACCGATGTGATGAGTATGGCACATGGCTTGGAAGTTAGGGTGCCTTTTTTAGACGAGGATTTTATACAAACGGTTAACCGTATAGCACCCGATATACTGTTTGATAACAGCAAGCCTAAAAACTTGTTAATTGAGAGTTTTGGAACCTTATTACCAAGGCAAATATGGGACCGCCAGAAAATGGGGTTCTCATTTCCGCTGCAGCAATGGATGCTCAAACACTGCCAAATAAGTGATATAAACTTTTATAAAAACAAGCAGGCCCGCAAGGTTATGGGTCGGTTTAAGGATAACAAGGTGCATTGGTCAAGGGCTTTTGCTTTGTATCAGTTACAAACGCGCCAGTTGCTTGCAGAACAACTGCCTGCTAAAAACATATTGCTGTTAACCTTACAAACCTTTAGCGCTACGGGCGGCATCCAAAAAATGAGCCGTACTATGGCCCAGGCCATACAGCAAATTGCAGCAAAAAGACAATGGAATTTTAGTTTATGGTCGGGGTATGATCATCATGATGATTTGAACAATGTTTATATCCCAGGCAAAACATTTAAAGGCTTTAACAAAAAGCGCTGGCGGTTTGCATTAAATGCCACCACAAAAGGAGCAAAGTCCGATGTGATCATCCTTAGTCATATCAACCTGGCGCTAATTGGGTGGGCAGCCAAAATTTTTAACCCCAAATGCGAAGTATGGGTAGTGGCACATGGCATTGAGGTTTGGCGGCCGTTGAAACTCTTCAAAAAAAGAATATTAAGTACCTGCGATAAAATTATATGCGTTAGCAATTTTACCATGCAAAAAATGATAACCATGCATGGTGTAAACCCCGCAAAGTGTGTGGTACTCAATAACGCGTTAGATCCATCGATAAAACTACCTGCTACTTTTGTTAAGCCCGACTATTTGTTAAAGCGTTACAACCTATCGCCAAAAAGTAAAATTGTGTTTACCTTAACCCGCCTGGCATCAACCGAACAGTATAAAGGTTACGAACAGGTGATAAAGGCGGTAAGCGAACTTAGAAACGATTTTCCTGACATGAAGTATATACTTTCGGGTAAGTACGATAGTGCAGAAGACCGGCGTATACGGCAGTTAATAAAAGACCATGCCGTAGAAGAACAGGTAATTGTAACCGGCTTTATTAACGAAGCTGAATTGGAGGACCATTTTTTACTGGCCGACCTTTTTGTGCTGCCCAGTAAAAAAGAGGGCTTCGGGATTGTATTTATAGAAGCGCTTGCCTGCGGCTTGCCTGTAATATGCGGCAACGAAGACGGTAGCCTTGACGCTATAAGGAACGGAGAATTGGGCAAAGCCATAAATGTGAATGACATTAATGAATTGAAACACGCTATCAGCGATAATTTGAATGTGCCTTTGACTGCGGCACACCGCTTAAACCTGCAACGCAAATGCCTGGAATATTTTAACGCCGGCGATTACAAAGACGCCTTAGAAAAAATGTTGGTTTAATGGAAGATACTTTACAGGAAGACTGGGACATAGAGGTTACAGCCAAAAGTAAACTGCTTGATCTGAAGTTGAAGGATGTTTGGCACTACCGCGACCTGCTGGTGTTGCTGGTGCGCCGGGATTTCGTTTCGTTTTATAAGCAAACCATATTTGGCCCTGTTTGGTTCTTTATCCAACCCATTATTACTGTGGGCTTTTTTTCATTTGTGTTTGGCAACCTGGCAGGCATATCAACCGATGGTGTACCCAAACCGCTGTTCTATTTAGCAGGTACTATTATCTGGAATTACTTCTCAGATTGCCTGCTTAAAACTTCAACCGTTTTTAAAGATAACGCGGCGCTTTTAGGTAAGGTTTACTTTCCGCGGTTAATTATGCCGTTAAGTATAGTAGCATCAAACCTGATAAGATTTGCGGTGCAGTTAATTTTGTTTTTGCTGTTACTGGGCATATATGCTTTTAAAAGCGGCATCTTTACGGTAAATGCCTACGCTTTATTATTTCCGTTGCTTATTGTGCTTATTGCGGCGCAGGGCCTGGGCTTAGGCATGCTCATATCATCCGTTACCACCAAATACCGCGACCTGGCTTTTGTGGTAAGTTTTGGTGTGCCGCTTTTAATATATGCCACTACAGTTGTGTACCCTTTGTCTGTAGCGCAGTCAAAATTCCCGCAATACAGCTGGCTTATTAAACTAAACCCAATTACAGCGGTGATAGAGTTTTTCAGGTACGGATTTTTAAGTAAAGGCACAAACAGTTGGGAATTGCTGATATACAGCGGAGGCGCCTCGGCATTTATATTGTTAGCTGGCATTATTATATTTAACCGGGTAGAGCGTTCATTTGTTGATACGGTATAATGGGTAAGGTAATTAAAGTTGAAAACCTGTCTAAGGCTTACCAGTTAGGCGATTTTGGCACCGGCACCATATCGCGCGATGTGGAACGCTTTTGGGCGCGACTGCGCGGTAAGGAAGACCCTTTTCTGAGGATTGGCGAAGCGAATGACCGTACCACCAAAGGCACCAGCGATATTGTATGGAGCTTGAAGGATATTAACTTTGAAATTGAACAGGGCGATACGGTTGGTATTATAGGCCGTAACGGTGCAGGGAAAAGCACGCTGCTCAAAATATTAAGCCGGGTAACCTCCCCTACCACCGGTTCGGTTAAAATAAAGGGGCGCATAGCAAGTTTGCTTGAGGTTGGCACAGGTTTCCATCCTGAATTAACTGGGAAGGAGAATATATACCTGAACGGCGCCATACTGGGCATGCGGAAGGCCGAAATAAAACGCAAGTTTGATGAAATAGTAGATTTCTCGGGGGTGGAACGATATATCGATACTCCCGTAAAACGTTACTCATCCGGCATGTATGTGCGTTTGGCTTTTGCCGTTGCGGCGCACCTGGAATCGGAAATATTAGTAGTTGATGAAGTACTGGCCGTTGGCGATGCCGAATTTCAAAAAAAGTGCCTGGGGAAAATGGGCGATATCAGTAATGCCGAGGGCCGGACAGTTTTGTTTGTAAGCCATAATATGGCAGCCATTAAAAGCATATGCAACAAAACCATCTTACTAAACAATGGCGTTATTGCCGAGAACGGCGACACAATGGATGTGATAAATAAATATTTAAAGGGCACTTATATACACGATAGCCAAAAGTTTTCATTTATCGGCACATTAACTAAAAGCATTGTATTTAATAAAATACTGATCAATAATACCGAGCAACTTTATCTTGAAATATTCCCATCAAACGAGATTGATATCCGCGTATTTGCAGAATGTATAACCACGGTGAATAAATTCAGGACATCGGTATCTGTTACCAGCGAAGATGAAACCAGGGTATTTACCCTGCACGATTATGATACTCCACAACTATTAGAAACCGGACCGTTTACATCAGCATTTACTATTCCCGCTTATTTCCTGCGGCCGGGCAACTATTATATTTCGGTGGGTGGCCACGATGGAGATTATATGACAAATGGTGTAGATTGGATATTTGGCCCTAATTTAATTAGCCTTAAAGTATTAAATGAATACGGTTTACAAAATGATTTTGCTAACATTGGTTTAATAAATGCACCTTTTAAAGGACGAAGATTGTAATGACCGTTAAATATATTTTAACAAGGCTATTAGGCAAAGCGGGTTATGAGTTCAAGAAGTTGCCTGTGAGTAGGTCTGATAAAAATGACCTTATTCGCCTGGAGGCTGACGTTAAAAAATTTGATAAAATAAAAATACATTTTGGCAGCGGGCCAAGGATACTAAAGGGTTGGATAAACATCGACCTTTCTTATGCCCACTTTGGGCCCTATTTACAATATTATACAGATAAGCATTATCCCGAGGTGATGCGCGGTAACAGGGACGACCTTTATATAATAGATATTTTTAGTGATGGTATCCCGCTGCCCGATGAAAGCGTTGATATTATATTTCATGAAGATTTTTTTGAACACCTTACGCAAAAGCAACAGATCATATTCCTGGCGGAAACATTAAGGGTAATGAAAAAGGGGGCCGTTCAGCGCATCAATACCCCTAACCTGGTAGCATCTATGCGCGATAACTCATCTTTTGAAAAAGGGAAAACAGGGGTATACACTGCCGAATGGGACAATTGGGAACATTACAGCGTAATTAGTCCTGCCATATTAGAGGATATGGCCAAAATAGTGGGTTATTCAAAAATATTTTTTAACAGCAAGGATAAAAGTATAGCAGCAAAAGAGCTGCCCGCAGAATACCGGCCTGATGAGAATGACCGCGCAGCTGCTGATAGTAATGTGTTTGCCAATCTTGTAAAATGAAGATATATATACTGCCTGTCCCCGGCTTTTTACAACCACAAAAACAGGCAATGAGGTACCCATCACATAATAATGATTATGATGCCGAGCAAGACTTTCTGATATGGATAAAAAAACAAAAACATCTGCTTACAAATAACCATCAGGAGGCAAACTGGCATTATTTACCTGTATACTGGACACGTTGGCATATCAATCATCATTTTGCAGCTAAGGGTGCGGGGTTGAAAGAACTTAAAGCGGAAGTTGATAAAGTAATTATTGACGATAAAAAAACTTTTACCATAGCCTTGTTTGATGGGGGGATTCTGATTGACGCAGGTGACACTATTGTTTTTAACGCTGGTCGAACCAATAATAAGGCTATAGACATACCCTTAATATGCAAACCTCACAAGAAACCGATTTTTAAGATTGAGAAAAAATATTTAGCTGCATTTAATGGTTCTTTTGAAACACATCCGGTTAGAATGGAAATAAAGAAAAGGTTTGAAAATAACCCGGAGATTTTAATCGGCGGATGTTTACCAACGATTTTTTATAAAAGATGGTTTTTGGGGAAAAGTTTTAATATAAATATCATGTCATCATATGTTGCTTTATGTCCCCGCGGCACAGATTGTACCTCTTTTCGTTTCTTTGAGGCCATGCAATTAGGAGTAGCGCCTTGCCTTATCAGTGATAGAGATGTGCGCCCCTTTAAAAAATTTATCCCCTGGGATGAAATGAGTTATTATGTTTCCACCGTTGACGAGTTGGAGACACTACTACTAAACAACCTGGATAAAAATGAAGCTATACAAAAAGGCGAAAAAGCAGCTGAATGCTGGAAAGAAAAGTTAAATTTTCAGAAATGGTGCAAATATGTTTTAATGGAGCTAAATGAACTGTAAAGCTTGATTGTAAGACTAAATAATGAAATCGCACATAAAAAAACTAATCATAGCCATAACAAACAACAATATCCTTTGGCCCATTATAAGACCATTTGCCATATTTGGTTTTTTTGCAGTCAACAACAGGAAAAAACCAGCACAGATAGTTAGTCATGTAAATGACACTATTCAGGCTATATTCCCAACAAATCAAGTGCTTCATGGGCCTTTTCAAGGTATGAAATATCCATCCTTTGCAGCGGTGGGTAGCGCTCTTTATCCCAAACTACTGGGGTGTTATGAAAAGGAATTGAGCGAGGCGATTACTGACCTTTTACAAAATAATTATGCCGAGATAATAGACATTGGCTGTGCAGAAGGTTATTATGCTATTGGATTGGGGCTACGCTTACCCAATACACAAATATACGCATATGACACGGACGAAACCGCCAGGGGACTGTGCCGCCAAATGGCAAAGCTTAACGGCATTGATGAAAGGGTTTCGATAAAACAAACCTGCACCCCTGAAATATTGGAAAGCTTCCCGTTTAATGGTCGGGCCCTGATAATTTGCGATTGTGAGGGCTTTGAAAACGACCTGTTCACTAAAGCCAATATTCAAAATTTGCTTAATTGCGATCTAATAATTGAAACGCATGATTTTTTGAACTTGCGTATTTCTGACAACCTCGTTAAATTATTTTCCGCAACTCATCATATTCATATTGTAAAAAGCATTGATGATATTGAAAAAGCAAAGACTTATAATTATCCCGAAACCGCAAACTTGCCAGTAGAGGAAAAGTATATGTTATATCGTGAATGCAGGCCTGCAATAATGGAATGGCTGATCTGTAACCCCAAACAAGCAGCGGCAAAATGAACAGTATCAGTTTCTTCGTACCCGCATATAATTGCTCGGCCACTATAAAAGAAGCAGTTGAATCAATTATAGCCACCAACATGGTTGATGGGGATGAGCTAATTGTAGTGAATGATTACTCAACCGACGATACCGGGACTGTTTTAGCCAATCTGGAAAAGTTGTATCCCCAAATAAGAATCATCAACCATATCATCAACAAGGGTGGCGCGGCTGCACGTAATACTGCGGTAGAAGCAGCAACCCACGAGCTGCTGTTTTGCCTGGATTCGGATAACGTTTTAGCGCCGAATAGTATCAGTCTTTTATTGGGTCATCTTTTAGAGCATAAAGCAGAGATTGCCAGTTTTAGCGAATTGAAGTATTTCTCAACCACTACGGACACAATCGATGGATCGTGGCACTTTGATTTACCTATGTATAACATCAACCATGTGCTTAGCGGCAAACTGTTTCCGGGTGCCAGTGGTAACTACCTGTTCACTAAAAATAGCTGGCAAAAGGCAAATGGTTATAGCGAGGATATGGGCGCTTTGGATACATGGTCGTTTGGTGCCAAACAATTATTTGAAAACTGCAAAATGGTAGTATTGCCCGGTAGTTTTTACTTCCACAGACGCGGTCACGACTCCTATTATATTAGAGATGCGTGGAATAAACGCAAATCCGTTTCACTACGTTTAATCAAACTTATCATCGCTTATATAGATCATATCCATCCGGCTGATGTTGATTATATCTTTTCAAAAAAGGGCAGATACAGTTGGTTTGATAACCTGGATAAACGCCCTATACGCGTAGTAGATAACTCAAAAGCCACAAAAGTTTGGGCTGAACATACATTGAAGGTTACTCCGCTGCGTAAAATGAATAACCGTATCGGGCATTACAGAAGCAGGCTTTCACACATACTTAAAAGGAAATAAGGTGTTAAATTATTTAAGAAAATTAAAGCGGTTCCTGAAAAACGAGGCAGCTGAAATTAAAAAAAGGGCTATTTATGAACAGCAATTAGCCAATTTTAAAAACCAGGCACCACCATCGGTTAAAATAATTGAATATCCCTGTTTGGATGATAACAAACCCTATACGCCGGTAGAACCTCATTATACTTATCACCCGGCATGGGCTGCGCGTGTATTGGCGCAAACAAAACCTGTTAAACATATTGATATTTCGTCTACAACAAATTTCACCACCATCCTATCGGCCTTTATCCCGGTAGAATTTTACGATTACAGGCCTGCTAACATTCATTTATCTAATTACTCATCGGGCAGGACCAATCTAACCTCGCTACACTTTGAATCGGATTCGGTTGATAGCCTTTCATGTATGCATACCGTTGAGCACATAGGTTTGGGCAGGTATGGCGATCCTATTGATATTGACGGTGATAAAAAAGCCATGGAAGAACTGCAAAGGGTTTTAGCCGTTGGCGGTACTTTATTATTCGTAGTACCTGTTGGTAACCCCAGGACAGAATTTAATGCCCACAGGGTGTATGGCTACGATACAATTATCGAAAATTTCAACAAACTAAAACTTAAGGAATTTACCCTGATACCCGATGATTTTGAAAATATAGGTTACATAACAAACCCATCCCGGGAAATAATAGATAGACAGCGTTGGGGTTGCGGCTGTTTTTGGTTTATCAAAGCATGATAGCTATGCGTCTTGAAGGTCGTTTAGGCAACCAATTATTTCAATACGCTTTTATATACACGGCGGCAAAAAAACTGGGGGTTAGGTTTTATTTAGATCAGTCTGTACAAGCATTTTTACTTGATCGGTATTTTGAGGTAGACGTCCCCCCTTATCAGTTTTTACAAAAGCATATCTTTAGCATTAATGGGTATAAAAATTTATTTAGCTATTATTTAAAAAATGCGTTTTATACCATGCTAAAAAGATCACATGGGCTTAAGATATCAAAATTTAGCAGTACAATTGCCCCAGGCGAAGTATTGGAAAAACTTGACGACGGTGCGCTATACGATGGTTTTTTCCAATCATTACAGTATTGGGGAACATATACAGCAGATATTGCCCGGCTGTTTACTATTCAACCACGTTACAAGCAGCAATATGATCTAATTGCTAAGGACCTACCCATAGATAAAACGATCATTGTTATACATATCAGACGCGGAGATTATTTGAACCATAACTTCAATTTGCCCGACAGCTATTACCACAATGCTATAAAGGCAATGAAAATTACCAATCCTTTTTATGTGTTTATATCCGACGATACCGAATATGTTAAAAAAGAATTTGAATACCTGTCCAACAAATACATCTCTGAGAACAATGAAATAATCGATTTGCAGTTATTACAAAACGCCGATGTTTGTATCCTATCTAACAGTTCGTTCAGTTGGTGGGGTGCGTGGTTAAATAATAAAGCCGGTAAAACAGTGTATGCACCTAAAAACTGGCTTGGGTTTCGGGAAGGCACAGAATACCCGGCAGGCATTATGAGCAACTTGAACTATAATTTTATAAGCATTGAATGCTAACAACTCCAGTTTTATTTATAGTTTATAAACGACTGGATACCACAACCAAGGTATTTAATGCTATAAAAGCAGCCAGGCCAGCAAAGTTATTTGTAGCTGCAGATGGCCCTAAAAATGCTGATGAAGAAGAGCGTTGCCGGCTTGTCAGAGATATAGCGACGCAGGTAGACTGGCCTTGTGAATTGCACACACTGTTTCATAATAGGAATATTGGCGTAGCACGCGGGGGCTTTGAGGCCATCACCTGGTTTTTTAACAATGTGGAACAGGGTATTATATTGGAAGATGATTGTTTGCCCGATATTTCCTTTTTTGAATTTTGTGAAATCCTTTTAAATAAATATGTATATGACCATTCCATATTCGCTATCTCTGGTACTAATTTATTAAATGAAGGGTGGCTGTCTAACAAACAATCTTATCATTTTGGGCATGGCGGTGTGTGGGGGTGGGCTACATGGCGACGGGCATGGCAATTGTATGATTTTGACATGCCGGATTGGAAGGATAAAACGAACCAGAAAAAAATACGCAAGGCCATGGGTAATACTAACTGGTTTGATATATATTATAAGGATTTGTACCAGTGGGCTTATGATAAAGAGATTGGAGCCTGGGATCTCCAATGGCTACATTGTATTTTTAATAATGGTGGACGCATGATTAACCCATCTGTAAACCTGGTTAAAAATATAGGCTTTGGGCCCGAGGCAAGTAACACTGTAGGTGCTGATAGCCCTTACGCTACGTTGGAGTTGAAGCAAATGACATTCCCTTTAAAAGACCCCAAAAAAATAAAAATCGACAAAAAATATTTGCGCGCTACTTTTAAATATGTTTTCGAACACAATAAATCTTTGGAAAGAAAGCTAAAATCGTGGATAAGGTTATATTTAAACAGATTTAAGAATATTAAAACACACTAATGCTCAAACTGTTAAGAAATATTGCAAAAGCTTGCTTCCCTGAATACTTTGAGAGAAAAAGGATCCGGCTGCTTAACGCAATTATTGGGGCCGGTGCCGTGATTTATAAAAGTGCCATAATTAGCAATACAAATAAAAAAGACGCTGTTAAAATAGGCGCGGGCAGTCATATCGCAGGCATGTTAGTTAACTGTGATAAAGGGAAAATAAGCATTGGCGAACGATCATTTATAGGCGAAGACAGCAGGATATATGCTGTATTAAATATAACTATTGGCGATAATGTGCAAATAGCGCATAATGTAAATATTTACGATAGCAACATTCATTCTTTAAACCCTAAAAAAAGGCAACAGGAATTTATCGTTAATACTACACAGGGGTTTACACAAATTAATGATTGGCGTGAACAGGAAGTTATTATTAACAATAATGTTTGGATAGGTGCCGGTTCCTTTATTATGAAGGGAGTTAGTATTGGCGAAAATACCATAATTGGTGCTGGCAGCGTCGTACTAAAAAGCCTCCCTCCTAATGTGGTGGCGGCTGGTAATCCCTCCAAAATAATTAAACCGCTCGATCAGGAAGATCAAAATCAGATACCTGATTAGCGCCACGCATGATAATGGATCGTTTAAAAGTTAAAAGATGAAAAACAAGCTTCCATATTTAAATTTAGGCTGCGGAGGTCATTTTGACAAACGGTGGACAAACATTGATTTTTTTAAAACCGGAGAAGGCGTTATAGCCCACAATTTACTAAAAGGAATACCATCTGCTGATAATAGCTTTGAAGTGGTATACCATTCACACGTGCTGGAACATTTTTCAAAAAAAGACGCTATAAAGTTTATCAGTGAATGCTACAGGGTATTGGGCAACAACGGAATAATAAGAATTGCGGTACCTGATCTTGAACAAATTGTGCACCATTATACGCGCCTATTGGCTTTGGGTAAAGCCAATCTGGGCAATCCCGCAATAAGGGCGGATTATGAATGGATAATGACAGAGATGTATGATCAGACGGTGCGGAATAATTGGGGTGGCGAAATGCTTAATATATTAACGAGTAAAGATTTGCCTAATGAAAAATTTATATATAGCCGCATAGGTACTGAAGGCAGAATGATAAGAGAAAGTATAATAACGCAACAAAACCCGGTAACAAGAAAACCCGGCAGCATAATAAAGAAGGCATTATCGCTAAACAGCTTTAAGCAACTATTTTTTAAAATAATTTTAGGTTCTGATTATCAATTGTATAGGATTGGAAAATTCAGAAGATCAGGCGAAATACATCAATGGATGTATGACAGTTATTCGTTAACAAATCTGTTGACCGACGCGGGCTTTAAAAATATCGAAGTAAAGACGTTTGATACCAGTGCTATTGCTAACTGGCGCCAGTATGGCTTAGATGAAATGGACGGAAAAGCAAGGAAACCCGATTCCCTTTTTGTAGAAGCCATAAAGTTATCATGATAAATTTCTGTACGCTTTTTAACACTAATTATTTGGCTAAAGGCCTGGCATTGCATCAATCGCTGGTTGATAGTTGCGCGTCGTTTCATCTCTATATGTTCGCATATGATGATGAAACATATCAAATCTTATCAAACAGCACGCTAACAAATGCTACTATTATACCATTGTTTGAGATTGAAAATGAATTACTTTTAGAAGTAAAAAAAACGCGCTCAACGTCTGAATACTGCTGGACCTGTAAGCCGTTTATTGTAAAATATTGCTTTACAGAATACAAAATCCCTAATTGTATATATATTGATGCTGATACTTTCTTTTATAATGACGCATCGATATTATTAGCTGAAATGGGGGACTGTTCTGTATTAATTACCCCTCATAACTATTATAGTTTATACAATCAGAGTTCCAGCTCGGGAATATATTGCGCACAATTGATTGGGTTTAAAAATACAAAAGATGGACTTACTGTATTGGAATGGTGGATGCAAGCTTGCTTGCGGTGGTGTTATTCCTATTATGAAGATGGAAAATGGGCTGATCAGAAATACCTCGACTCGTGGCCTTATATGTTTAACGGCGTACATATATGCCGAAATATTGGTGCAGGCGTGGCCCCATGGAATCTTTTAAACCACCCCTTAAGCGGAAATGGCAAACAATTAATGGTGAAAGATACCCCTTTGATTTTTTATCATTTTCATGATTTGCTGTATTTATCCAACAATACCTGGTGCATAGGGGGGTATGAAACCCCCGAACATGCACTTACTGAAATATATCAGCCTTATATAAAAACCCTACTAAGTATTGACAGGGAAATTAAAAAACAACACCCGGAAATTGACAGCCTGAATACTAAGGATGTGAATAAGATCAATACATTAAGTGGTAAATATAAACTTGGGATGTATGTTTTAGGTTTAAAAGCAGCATCCAAGCAATTTATTACCGCGCTTTTATTTTCAGATAGAAGAAGGCATTATAAAAACAATTATATCAGGATAGAATAATGGGCTACTTAACAGATCTGACAACTTTTACCGGTACCCGCGGTAACCTTGCGGTAACTGAAAGATCAATACCTAAGTTTACCGATGGCCTTTTTTCATAGCGAAAACGAGATAGGCTATGTTTGCGAAATGGTTAATGCCTTTAACTTTTAATGAAACGATTACCATCATTAGACGGTTTGAGGGCAGTATCTGTTATTTTAGTTCTCCTTTTTCATGCTGTACTTTCTAAAGATTTTCCAGCGCAATTAAAACCATTTGCCAAGTTCGGAGACGTGGGGGTGACCATATTTTTTGTAATAAGTGGGTTTTTAATAACTTATTTGCTTTTAACCGAGTATGAAAACAACGGCAAAATTAATTTAAAACGCTTTTACATAAGGCGTGCGTTCCGCATATTGCCCGTGTTTTTATTGTATACAGGCTTTATAGTGATCTGGAAAAACTTTGAAAACATATTTGTAACTACAAGTAACTTGTTACATGTAGTTACTTTCACGGTGAATTTTGACGTTAAAAAAAGCTGGTTTACCGGTCATTTTTGGTCGCTCTCTATAGAAGAGCAATTCTATTTATTTTTGCCGGCGCTGCTTGTTTTTTATAGAAAAAGGGTCATACCCATCATCGCGTGCATTTTGGTTTATTCATGTATAACCAGGGTTATCAGTTATAAATTCGCGCCGTTAGGCAATTATTTCCTTGCTCCATTTTTTGATTATGCGGATGCATTGTTTATTGGTGTTTTGGCAGGAATCTATTACCAAAAAAATCCAGCAATAGTTAATTATAAGATTTTCAGCAACGTCATAATTCAATTATTTGCCGTTATATTAATAGCCTTATTTAAGTATACAGCAAGTACAGGCCATTTGGCTATCATTTCACTACCATTTGGCAATACCATTATTTCATTGTGTATCATATTTTTAATTATAAGCAGCATTAACCCTGATAATAAAAATATGTACAAAGTATTGAACAGTAAACTCTTTATCCATATTGGAATTTTATCATATAGTATTTACGTGTGGCAAGAATTCTTTTTTGTTGGCGAGTTTATGCCTTTTTGGCGAATGTTTCCTTTCAATATGGTATGTATATACTTTGTATCATTATGTTCCTATTATTTGTGGGAGCAACCGTTCTTAAAAATGAAACGATCGTTTAAGACTATTAATTAATTGGAAATTATAAACCCACTACCGGCATACAGGGAAGCTTTTATTATTAAGGGGGTACAATTGCCTTTAATGCAGGTACCTTATAAACATACCGGCCTGCTGGCAGAGTTGCCTGTTAACAACATTAACATCGGCTGGCCGTGGCAAACAGAAGTTGATCCGGCTGCCTACCTTGCCGAAATAAATTGGCCAAAACTTACCATTGTAATCCCCTCCTTTAATCAGGGCAAGTTTATAGAACATGCCATAAGATCGGTACTATTACAAAATTACCCGCATGTTGAATTAATTATTATGGATGGCGGCAGCACCGACGAAACCAATAATATATTAAATAAATATGCCAAATGGATAAGCTACACACAAAATGAAAAGGATAACGGGCAGGGACATGGAATTAACCTTGGCTTTAGCATGGCAAGCGGCAGCTATTATGGGTGGCTAAATAGCGATGATTTTTATAATCAAAATGCTTTTTTAGTATTGGCAACGGAAATATTAAAATCTGGTAAGGATTTTTATTATGGCGACGGATTAACGGTAAATGAAGATAATTCTATCCAAACCTATTGGCAGGCACATTTAGTTTGGGATATGTTTTTAAGGTATGGCGGGCTTATAGCCTCCCATTCTGCTTTTTGGAAAAATAAGGTACATCAACCTATATGGGAAAAAATGAACTGTAATGTAGATGGCGAATTATGGCTCAGGTTAGTAAAGGGCGTTTCCAAAAAACATATTCGTTTCGCACTGGGATCTATAAGGCAGCATGGGGATACAAAATCTGCAAATGATGGTTTCAACAGTAAATGGCAGCAAGACGATCAAAATATTGAAAGTATTTATGGTAAGCCACCAGGCATGCATTCGGCTAAAACATACTTTTACAGGTTTGTGCAAAATCTGTTCACTTTTTACAACAAATTATTAAGGTAGGTTGAAGATTGCCATACTTATCCCATGTTATAATGCTGCCGGCTTTTTACATAAGCTGTTTGAAGGAATTAATGCGCAAACTACAGCATTTGATGAGATAATTTGTTACGACGATTGCAGCACCGATAATACTGCCGATATTGCCCGGCAATTGGGTGCCAAAGTAATTACAGGTAAAGTAAATTGTGGCGCAGCCTATGCCCGCAACCGCCTTATTGAAGCAACAACTTGTAACTGGATACATTTTCATGATGCAGATGATTTAATACATCCTGAATTTGTAAAAGTAATGAGCACTCATGTTGAAAATGAACAGGTGCAATTGTTATGCAATACCCGGGTTTACGATCTTCAGGATACCGAAGGTCGCAATTGGATCATTAGTTATTCAGAGTTAAAAAGCAGCATTGACCAGGTTAGTTATTTTTTAAACAACGTGGGCTTCGCCAGCATGGGGTTATATTCAAAATCTGCCCTAACTCAAGTAAGTGGATTTGACCAGTCTTTACGGGGAAATGAAGACCCCGACCTACATATAAGGCTGGCAAACGCCGGGTTTAAAATAAAATGTGTTGATCAATTTTTAGTTGAAAAAGTTGAGCATCCCGATTCTTTCTCGCATCAAAATTGGTTTAGATGCATGCACGATAAACTAAAATGCCTGCAAAAATATGGTATTTTATTGCCCCCAAAATATTTTAACATACTTGGAGAACAGGCGGCTATATTATCAAATTACTTCTATCGTGAAAATGACCCGGCATTAAGTTTGCAAGCCAGGCAGTTGGCATATCAAATGAACGTGAAGCGAATTAAAACATCCAAATTTTCAAGTTTTATATCGGCCATGTTTGGTGTAACAACTTATTTATGGATTTATAGAAGACGGATGGATATTAAAAAATTAACAAAAAAAGCATTTTGAAATACCCGTTGGTCTCTATAATAATTCCTGTATATAATGCTGAAAAATTTATCGAGGCAAGTTTGCGTTGTGCCCTAAATCAAACATGGCCAAATGTTGAAGTAATTGTAGTCGATGACGGCTCAACAGACAACTCTTTAGCCATAATAAATAGTTTTACTGATAAGCGCGTTATTGTAATTAACCAAAAAAATCAAGGTGCCAGTACTGCTAAGCAAGTGGGCCTAAACAATGTCAGCGGCGATTATATTCAGTATTTGGATGCTGATGACCTGATCGCTGAAAACAAAATCGAAAAACAAGTTAATGCATTAATCAATAATCACAATAAGATTGCCATTTGCAAAACCGCGCATTTTTTTACCGGCGATGACCCATACACAAAAAACATAGCTGAAAAGGATGATTTCTTAAAAAATTTTCATGATTCGCCTTTGCAGTTTCTTATCAATATGTATGGCGGGTATACCCTTCTGGGTAACATGATCCAGCCTAATTCTTTCCTAACCCCGCGAAACTTAATTGAAAAAGCAGGCCCATGGAACGAAAATTTGACGCTTGATGACGATGGTGAATACTTTTGCCGGGTTATATTGCAGTCTGAAGGGATCATATATCAACCGGATGTGCTGAATTATTATCGGAAGTATCATAACTATCTTTCATTGTCTGGTGCTAAAAATAAACAGGCTTTAATAAGTCAGGTAACAAGTGTATGGCTAAAGCATCAGCATTTACTTGCCCTTGCCTCGGATACTAAAGATATTGAAGCAATACATAACGCCACGAACAAGAATCTGAGCGAAATATTAGTTAATAATTACTTTGAGGAGCCAGCAATACGAGGCTTAATAATTGATTATAAAAAGCTCCTTAATCCTATCTTATTCCCTGCTTACACTAATATTGGAAGCAATTTACTGAATACTATATCGAAGGTGTTTGGCTGGAAAACAGCAAAATTTTTGCAGTATAACTACACAAAGCTAAAAAAGATCGGCCATTTGCAATGATAGCGATTGTCACATCAACATTAATACCAAACGGCGCCTACTCGTATTACAGTAATGCCGAACGCATGCAACAAACAGTGGAAACCATTATAAGGTTATCAGCACTTCCGCTATCATCTATTTACTTGTTTGATAACTCGACAAATAAAGTTGATTTTTCTGAAATATTACAAGTTAATAAGGAGATTAAAATTTTTAGTTCCCCCCAATTTACTTTTGAAAATAAGGGTTTAAATGAAGCTTTGCTTATTCTAAACTGTATACATGACCTACCAGTCCACACTCCCATATTCAAAATAAGCGGAAGATACTTTCCTAATGAGAATTTCGGTTTACCAGATGATAATTTGTTCGGGAAATATGATTTTGCAGGGTTTGGTAAAGAGTTTGACCGTGCCGTACCATATTTCAGTACCAGGGCATATTTTGTAAAAAATAAATCGGTATTGCAATCCCTGCTTGTTTTAGCAATTGAAGAAATGCTTTCTTATTCCAACGGCATTCATGGCATCAAAAGCCTGTTCATATCAATAAAAAAGAAATTCAAAAAATCAATTGGTACTGACTATCAACTGTCTTTAGAGCAAGCCTTTGGCCGTATATTAAAACATAAGCAAAATGTGATGCTTTTAAAAGCAATAAATATAGAAGGATACATTGCCGGTTCAGACTTTAAAGAGTTTATAAAAGAATAATGGCCCCGTTAAACATATTTTACCAGGAACCCGACCCAGACCGTTGGCTACCATTAGACCGCTACCCGCGTAAACTGATCCGGCGTTTGGTTAGGGGTAAAGCGAAACCCGGGGGGGTAATGATGGTGGCGTTAAACCTGATGCAAGGTTTGGATAAATTGAATATCCCTTATCGTTTTAACGATTTTAAGTATATTAAACAACACCCCGAAGAAACTGCCTGTATAATTGGAAAGCCACAGGTACTTTTCGAAAGGGAGTGGAAAAACCCCATAGTTTTTGGTGCTGGTATATTCTCCCATCCCGTTGAATGTCCCGATCTGCTAACGCGGTATCCTAATATTAAGCGGGTGCTTGTCCCCGGCAACTGGATGCAAAAAATGTTCGAACCCTATTACGGCAATAAAGTAACAGCCTGGCCAACGGGAATAGATACGGAAAAATGGGCACCTGTAACTCGGAGTGAGGAAAAACCTGTCGACTTTCTTATCTATGATAAAATAAGGTGGGAGCGCGACAAATACGTGTCCCAACTGCTTAACCCGATTTTGGATACGCTGAATAATCAATCGTTAAAATATACCATACTGCAATATGGCGCTTATACCCCAACCGATCTGCAACAAGCTTTAGCGCAATCAAAGGCTGCTATATTTTTGTGCAAGCACGAAACCCAGGGGCTGGCCTATCAGCAAATATTGTCATCCGGTTTACCGATACTGGCCTGGGATATTGGCGGATATTGGCAAGACCCTTATTATTATCCTGAAATTAAATATGGCCCCGTAAGTTCGGTACCTTATTGGGATGACAGGTGCGGTTTGAAATTTGCATCCGTTAACGAATTCGAGGGCCGTTTGCACGAATTTATGAGTTTAAAAAACAAAGGATTATTTAGCCCACGGAAATATATCCTTGAAAATTTAACAATTGAAAAATGCGCTGCTGATTATATAAACATTGTGCAGGCTACCAAAGCGTATTAATATGTACGCTTCCTTATAACCTATGATCCCATTTAATAAGCCGCATTTAACCGGTAAAGAAACTGAATATGTTAACGATGCTATTAATAGCGGTAAAATAGCGGGCGATGGTAAATACACCAAAGCCTGCGAAGCGTTTTTTGAAAAAAGATACGGTTTCGCAAAAACTTATCTAACCACATCCTGCACACATGCTATCGAGTTAGCCGCTTTGTTAATTGATATTAAAACCGGCGATGAGGTGATCATACCCTCCTACACTTTTGTATCGTCTGCCAATCCATTTATTTTGCGGGGGGCTAAAGTGGTGTTTGTGGATAGCAGTGCAAAATCGCCCAGTATGGATGTAGATTTGGTTGAAAGCCTGATCACCCCGTTCACCAAGGCGATTTTAGCAGTGCATTACGGTGGCATACCTTGCGATATAAAAAAGCTGCGTACTATTGCCGATAAGCATAACCTATTTTTAATAGTAGATGCCGCGCAAACTTTAGATAGCTATTATCATGATAAGCCGGTTGGCAGTTTTGGGCATTTAAGTGCCTTTTCATTTCACGAGACAAAAAACATTACCTGTGGTGAAGGTGGGCTATTGGTAATAAACGATGAACGTTTTATAGAAAGGGCCGAGATATTGCGGGAAAAAGGCACCAACCGGTCATCATTTATACGTGGTAAAGTAAGCCGGTATAATTGGGTTGATGCAGGCTCGTCATACATCCCTTCAGATATATTGGCGGCTTATTTGCTTGCCCAATTAGAATGTATAGATGAAATACAACAGAGGAGATTAGCTATCTGGAAAAAATACTACCTGTTACTTAACACACTTCAAACCCAGAAGAAAATTAAACTACCCTACCTTCCTGAAGGGATAAAACATAACGCGCACACCTTTTATTTTATTTGTGATTCGCTGCAAATACGGCAAAATTTTATAACCTTTATGAGCCAGAATGGTGTGCAGGTGCAGTTCCATTATATGTGTTTGCATAATAGCCCGTTTTATAAAGATCAGCATGGCGACCGGGAGCTTCCCATGGCCGATCATTATCAAAACTGCCTGGTTAGACTGCCTCTATTTTATGACATGACTGAAGATGATGTAGAAACAGTAACGAAATTAACACTTCGTTTCTTTAATACACCTAAAACCTGATATGAGGATATTATTGTTGATGGACCCTTTTATACCAGTACCTCCCATACATTATGGTGGTATAGAACGTATTGTTTACGATATCGCGAATCAATACGTAAAAATGGGCCATAACGTAACTATTGTGGCTGGCCCAAATTCACAATCTCCCGACAGGCTGATCACCTATGGAAAAAATGGCGATGTTACTGCGGCTATCAATATTTCAAATCTTAAACAAGTACGGGCAATATTAAAAAAAGAAATAAGCAGGCATGATGTGATCCATAACTTTGGCAGGCTGGCTTATCTGATCCCGTTCATTAAAACAGATATACGTAAGGTGCAATCGTACCTGCGGCAGGTTACCCGTCGTAATATTAAAATAGCCGACATGATGCAGCCGAATAATTTGGTATATACGGCCGTTTCTGAAGCAATTAAGGAATTGGGACAAACAAAAAACAGCGATTGGCGGACCATTTATAATTGTACGCCCATTGCCCAGTTTACTTACCGCCCGGATACACCGCCTGATAGTTACCTGGCTTTTGTGGGAAGGTTTGAAAGATGCAAGGGCTTGCATAATGCTATAAAAGTAGCAAAAGCCACAGGCCGGCAGTTAATTGTTGCTGGTTATATTTCTGACATATCGGTTGAAAAAAAATATTTTGAACGTGAAATAAAACCATATATCGATGGCGAGCAGATAAAATGGATCGGCACGGTTGATAATGCCCAGCGTAATGAATTGCTTGGCAACGCAGCCGCGCTGCTTGCCCCTGTAGAGTGGCTGGAACCTTTCCCGGTGATATTACCCGAGGCTTATGCTTGCGGGACACCGGTTTTAGGCTTTAATATGGGCGGTATACCTGAGGGTATCGATCAGGGGATAACAGGTTATATCAGCAATAATGTTGAAGAAATGATCGCCGATGTTAGCCGTATCGATAAACTTAATAGGGAAGCCTGCCGTATAAAAGCCGAGAATTATTACAGTGACCAGAAAATTGCGAGTGACTATCTGGATGTATATAAACTATAAGATATATATTTTTTGACCGCTTGATTATATCAGGCACCCCTAATAACCCCTATTAATGAAGATACTGTTGATCATGGATCCCGGTATACCCGTTCCGCCTAAATTTTACGGCGGGCACGAACGATTGGTATATCTTTTTGCTGAAGAATATCAGCGAATGGGCCATGATGTAACCCTGCTGGCCGGTCCCGACTCACACTGCAGCGGCCAGACAATAACTTTTGGCATCAATTCGCTTAAACGTTCGGGTATACAAAAACTGAAGGAGATATTTTTTGTATGGAAGTTTTTGTTGAAAAACCATTCCGAATTTGATTTGATACACAATTTTGGCAGGCTGCTTTATTTGTTACCTATAGTAAATTCCGCATCAAATAAAATAATGACTTATGGCAGAAGGGTTACCCCTTTTGGAATCAGATGCATTAACCTGCTGCCCAATAAAAATTTAATTTTCACAGCGTGCAGCGATTTTTGCGTTGCTACAGGCAATGTGGCAGGCCATTGGGAAACGGTTTATAATAGCATTGATTTTGAAAATTATCAGTTAATTAACCAGGTTAAAGATGATGCACCACTGCTATTCTTCAGCAGGCTGGATAAAATAAAAGGGCCGCACATTGCTATAGATGTAGCAAAAAGAACTGGCAACAAACTGATAATAGCCGGCAATATCCCAACAACTCCTGACAATATAGCTTATTACGAAAAAATGGTGTTACCACATATTGATAATGAGCAGATAGTGTATGTTGGCGCTTTAAACGACATGCAAAAAAACGAGTATTTGGGTAACGCCAAAGGGATGCTTTTTCCGCTAAGCGGCGATGAGGCATTTGGTTTGGTAATGATCGAGGCCATGGCTTGCGGTACACCCGTAATAGCGTTTAATCATGCCGCCGCCCCTGAAGTTATTGATGAAGGCATATCGGGTTTTATTGTAAATGATATAGAAGAAATGACCGATGCCGTAGGTAAGCTATCCTCAATTGACAGGACCCAATGCGGGAATATAGCCCGGGAAAGGTTTAATGTAACCAGTATAGCACACAAGTACCTCAGCTTGTTTAATGCAAAATAAAAAACATGTAGTTTTAGTTTCATCCGGCCAGCCATCCTTAAATCCAAGGTTAGTAAAAGAAGCTGATTCTTTGGCCCAAGCGGGTTTTAAAGTCACTGTACTATATGCTTACTGGAACGCATGGGGAACACAACTGGATAAGGAGTTGCTAAAAACAAAGCAATGGCAGGCAGTGCGTACCGGCGGGGACCCTGAAACCAAAACATTCACTTATTTACTAACCAGAATTTTATTCAAAATAAGCAACTGGTTTACCCGCTTAACAGGCAGCATGCTAATGGCTGAAGTGGCTATAGCCCGTAACAGCCTGTTTTTGATAAAAAAAACAAAAACCATCAGGGCTGATTTATACATTGGCCATTATCCCGGTGCATTAGCGGCTGTAGTTAAAGCCGCAAAAAAGCATCATAAGCCTTGCGGGTTCGATGCTGAAGACTTTCACAGGAAAGAAGTTAACGATAACGAAAACAGCTACGATTACAAGCTAAAATCATATATCGAAAATAAGTACATCCCCCAAGTGAATTACCTGTCTGCCAGTAGTGTGCAAATAGGTATTGCTTATCATACTATTTTTAAAAAAACGCAGCCGGTTGTTTTAAATAATGTTTTTCCAAAAAGCACCCTGAATGTAACCAACCTGGTTTTGAATGATGAACAGCCGGTGAAATTATTTTGGTTTTCGCAAGTTATCGGCCCCAATCGCGGTTTGGAGTACCTGTGCAAAGCGCTGAATTTAACAGCTATAAGTTTCGAAGTGCATTTGCTGGGCTACTGCGATAGTGATTATAAAACAAAACTGCAAGCTGCATATAGCAATATTACCTTTCATCCCCCAACCCACCCTGATAATATTATTGAATTTGCATCGCAATTTGATATTGGACTGGCGCTGGAAATAGGCTTCTCAGTTAATAACAATCTTGCTTTAAGTAATAAAATATTCACCTATATGCAGGCTGGTTTAGCAATAATTGCCAGCAATACCGAAGCGCAGGAATATTTATTAAAACAACATCCGGCAATTGGGAAAGTATATGATAACTCCGATATCGAAACCTTGGCATCAGCGCTGGTTTATTACCATCAGAACAGAAACGAGTTGTTATTAGCGCGTCAGGCTGCATTACAGCTCGCCCATCAGGAATATAACTGGGAAAACGAAAGTCAAAAATTCCTGGCGATAGTAAAAAAAACGTTAGCTGATTGAAACGGGCACTGATCATTTCTCCGTATTTTCCTCCAACCAACGCGGCCGATATGCAGCGCGTGCGCATGAGCCTGCCCTATTTTACAGATTTTGGCTGGGATGCTGAAGTGGTTACGGTTGATGAACAATATGCCAACCTGGCTAAAGATGATCTATTGCTGCAAAGTATCCCGCCTGGTATTAAGGTACATCGGGTAAAAGCTTTAAATCCGATATTAGCAAAACTACTGGGGATGGGCGGCATCTCGTTACGATCGTTATGGTATTACCGCAAAAAGGTAAGCCAGCTTTTAAAAAATGGCCATTACGACCTGGTTTATTTCTCGACCACCCAATTTCCTGTTTGCATTTTAGGGCCTTATTGGAAAAAACATTACGGTGTGCCTTATGTAATTGATATGCAGGACCCCTGGCATTCTGATTATTACCAGGATAAACCTAAAGACCAGCGGCCGGCAAAATATTGGTTCTCGTACCGTTTAAATAAATACCTTGAACCTAAGGCTATTAAACAAGCTGACGGGTTGATCAGTGTATCCCAGGCTTATATCGATACTTTAAAACAGCGATATATGGCTATAAAAAACATTCCGGCAGCAACCATTACTTTCGGTTTTTTAGAACGTGACCTGGAAATAGCGCAACAAAACAAGGCTGCTTTTCCGCCATTGTTAGACGAAAAATATATTAACATTGTTTACGTTGGTCGTGGCGGCGCCGATATGCATAAAGCGATTATACCTGTGTTCCAAGCCTTGCAGCATGGATTAAAAACCAATCAGGAACTATTTAGCAGGTTAAAATTCTATTTTATCGGTACCAGCTATATAGCATCAGCAGCCAACAAACAAGCAATAAAACTACTGGCGCAAAATTATGGGGTGCAGGACCAGGTAGTGGAGATTACTGAAAGGGTTAGTTATTATCATACCTTATCTACCCTTCAACAAGCGGATGCACTTTTT